>PTLJ01000112.1 GCA_002938045.1 Alphaproteobacteria bacterium MarineAlpha3_Bin4 | reverse complement strand
AGCAGGCTGAGCATGCCGATGACCGACGTATCCGGTTTTGGCGACGCTAAGGCCTTGAGATGAGGGTCGATGTCCTCGTCGAAACGCGCGGCAATAAAGGCAGCGATGTGGTGATCCATGGGCTGGACGCCGGATTCGACTTGGTTGGCGGTCTCGTCGAGGGCGGGCAGAAGACGTTCCGCATCGATTACGTACTTCTCCGCCACCAATGTGCTCTGGCACGGCAGGCTCTCGTTCGCTTCGTAAAGCAGGCGCTCGATGCCGTGGCCCGGATCCTTGATCAATAGATAGCTCTTAAGCCGGGCGAGGAACCGCTGCAGCCGATCTAAAGCCACTGGGAGTGGTGTCGACTGGTTGGTAAACCAGTTTGTGTGTAGACCGTGACTGAAGGCCTCGAGCGGCGCACTGGCGTCGCCCTTGCGTAGCATTTCGACGGCCAGCAGAGGGCCGAAGCCGTCCAGCATGAACGAAACACCCTTGTAACAGATCGGCGCGCTCGGATCCATGCGCATGGTCACGCAGGCAACCAGGTAGTCGTCGGTTCCCTGGTAGTCGTCCGTATGAAGGTTGGCGTTATCTATCAGGCTCTTGATGGCGTTGGCGAGTGGGGTGGCCTCGAGGTCTCGGCGGAGCCAGGTGCGGAACTCCTCGTCGCGGATGGCCTTGGCAGCGTCGGCTGGGTGCTGGTTGAAGTGCCGGGCCAGCGCGCGCCGTTTATAGTGGTCGTGTTCCTTGAAGGTGAAAGGCGCGTTGGCCGTCAGGTCGGAGATCTTCTTGACCGAGGGCCCCTTTTCCCCGGACAACCAATGCGAGATCTCGTTGAGGTCCCAGCGCCGTTTCGGGTCGTCCTGCATCATGCCGTGCAGCGGCTCCATCAGCTGTAGTGGAATGCGGGCGTTGCCGCAGAGCGTTGTGTAGCTGCCGTGCTCCAGGCGCGAACGGATCAGCTCCTCCTCCTTAATTGTTGCGACCGGGTTGTAGCCGAGCATGATCGGGACACAGGTTGCGCCAAGGGCAAAAATATCGTCACTGATGTTGCCTCGCCCACGTCCGCCCGGCGATGCCATCGCGCGCTCTAGCGGCTCATAGATGATTGGCTGGTCGAAGCCGGGCGGTGAGGTGACGCAATCACCAAGAACGACCTCGGTCATTTCCTCGTCGAGGAAGAAAACATTATTTGGCCGGATCGCACGGTGCGGAATTCGCCAGTCATCGAAAATCTGCAAGCCCTGCGTGAGCGGTTCGACGATTCGGCGTGGCAGGTCGTATTCGGTGATCTTGACATGTTTTTTGGCTAGACGCTCAATCACGCGACCGCCCAGCGGCACCTTGTAGACGATGACCATGGAACTCTCGCCGAGCGGCGGCCAATAGACGACGTCCCATTCGACCATTGGCAGGATGCCAGGTAAAAAGTTGTTCTTCAGTTGGCGTATGGCGTCAATGCGGGTCGGCAGGCCAGGTGTACAGATCAGGCCGAACAACTTGCTGCCCAGATCACGTCGATCCTCCACTGCGTAGGCCTTAGCGGAGGGCGAGTCGAGTTCTGGTAGCGGCTGGTTAATGTCGATCAGGAAGTGGTCTCGAAATAGAACCGGCCCGCTGCCGCCGCTCTTCTCAGGCGCGGAAGTGGGATCGGGAGAAGATCCCACATCCATCAGCGGATCAGAGTAGGCAGGAGGTACCGTACCGGCTTCTTCGGCTTCCAAAGGCGTTTCTGCCATTGTCTCGTTTCCCACGGACACAGAAGGCTAGAACACGTGGCCCCAGCTCCGATGTCTCGTTCAGAACCGATTCTAGCGATTAACGCATTGAAAAACAACAAATGTATTGTTAACAGGCCTGAAACTACTGGATTTCCGCGGCAAACGGCAATTCAGTCAGCGAACGGATCCTTGACCAGGATTGTGTCTTCGCGCTCGGGACTAGTCGATAGCAGCGCCAGCGGCGCCTCGATCAATTCTTCGATGCGGCGGATATATTTAACCGCCGTTGCCGGAAGGTCGGCCATCGAGCGCGCGCCCTGGGTGTTCGCGGTCCAACTGTCCATGACCTCGTAGACGGGCTCCGCCTTGGCCTGGCTGACGCTCGAGGCTGGCAGGTGGTCGACAGCCACGCCGTCGATGGTATAGCCGGTGCAGACTTTGAGCTCTGCGAGGCCGTCGAGAATGTCGAGCTTGGTCAGCGCAATGCCGTTGATGCCGTTGATCTTGATCGCCTGGCGCACGATTACGGCGTCGAACCAACCGCAGCGCCGGGGTCGCCCCGTGACAGTGCCGAACTCGCGTCCGCGTTCGCTGATCTGGCGGCCGAGGTCGTTGTCCTGCTCTGTCGGGAACGGGCCGCTGCCGACCCGCGTCGTATAAGCCTTAGTTATGCCGAGAACGAAATCAATGGCGCTGGGCCCCTGACCTGAGCCGATGGCCGCCTGGCCGGCGACCGTGTTGGACGACGTTACATAAGGGTAGGTGCCGTGGTCGATGTCGAGCATCGTGCCCTGTGCGCCCTCGAACAAGATCCGCTTTCCCAGGCGGCGTGCGTCGTCGAGTTCCTGCCAGATGCTGGCGCCGAAGGGCAGAATCTTGGGCGCGATCTCAGCCAAGTCGTCGAACAGGTCTTCGCGGGAGACCTCGTCCAAGGACATACCAAGCAGCAGCGCGTTGTGATGGAACAACAAACGATCGATTTTGTCGCTTAGGACATCTAAATCAGTGAGATCACCGACCCGGATGGCGCGCCGAGCCGTCTTGTCTTCGTAGGCCGGGCCGATGCCGCGACCGGTGGTGCCGATCTTGCCAAGCCCGGCGGCCCTCTCGCGCACCAGATCGAGGTTTCGGTGCAACGGCAAGATCAGCGCCGCGCTGGTAGAGAGGCGGAAGTTTTCGGGCGTGATCTCGACGCCTTGACCGCGCAGCATCTCCATTTCGTCGAGAAGCGCCCAGGGGTCGACGACGACGCCATTGCCGACCATCGATACCTTGCCTGGACGCACTATGCCCGACGGCAATAGGCTCAGTTTGTAGGTGACGCCATCGATGACGAGGGTGTGACCGGCGTTATGTCCGCCCTGGAAGCGGACGACGACACTGGCTCGCTCTGATAGCCAGTCGACGATCTTTCCCTTGCCCTCGTCGCCCCATTGGGACCCGATCACGACAACGTTGGCCATGGAGTCCTAAACCTCGTCTTCTGAGCCGATGGCACGAACCTGGCTGCCTTCGAACAAGTGTCCGCAACCGATCCGCCGAGCTTCGCAGACATCATCGTCGCAGGAGCTCAGCCCGCGCACTGTGACCCAGCCCTCGGCGCGCAGGCGCTCGCCGTCAGCGTCCGCGGTTCCGGCCGGCAGGTACAGCCGCTCCGGTAATTCAGCAGCAGGCAGGGCGCGCAGGACGGTATCCATGAATAGGGTGAAACCGGTTGCCGATTCGCCGCCGGTCCTGTTTTCGGCCATGTAGCGGCCGCCAGAGCCGATTTCACCGCGCACGTCGCGGGCGAAAAACGTGTAGGTGACACCACTGTGGTACTCGAAGCCGCGGTTTTCCACCGGATCGATAGTCACTTTAAGATCCCGCGCCTGGGCCGCGAGCTGTTCGCTCACCATCTTTAGCGTTGTCCGCTCGTGCGCCGCCTCGGCGCCGAGATCAAGTCCTTCGAGGACGTGCAGCGTTCGCTCAGCCGGACCGGCCGCCGCCAGCATACTTGAGAGGACAGCAGCCGCTTCTTCGCCGAGGTCGTTGGTTAGCTGGGTGACGCCGGCCGCGTCCTTGCGTTCGAGCGCCTGGCGCAGTTTTCCCCCAGTCACTCGATCGATGCCGAAGCTTTTGCACACGGCCGGGACCAGTGTCGGCATGGCGAGATCGACGGAAAACCCAGCGACTCCGAGATTGGCAAGCGCCAACGCGGCAAGCAGGATTACCTCGACGTCCGCCGCCGCCTCTGGCGCGCCGATCAACTCGGCACCGACCTGTGCGAACTGGCGTTCGGGGCGCAGCTGCGAGCCTTTGACCCGCAACACTTCGCCAGCGTAACTCAGCCTTAGTGGCCGCGGCGCGCCGGCCATCCGGGTCGCCGCGATGCGGGCGACCTGCGGCGTCATGTCGGCACGCACCCCCATCATGCGCTGCGAGACCGGATCCATGAGCCGGAAGGTCTGGGCCGTCATCGCTTTGCCGAGGCCAGCGAGTAGGCTTTCCTCGAACTCGATCAGCGGCGGCTTGATGCGCAGGTAGCCGTGAGTAGCAAACGCCGCCATCAGCCGCTCTAGGTTCTCCGTCTCGAAACCGGCGTCAGGCGGCAACACGTCGGACATCCCGGCCGGCAGCAGGGCTTTTTCGCTATTATTGCTCATGGTCGACTTCGTAGGTTGAGGTACCACCTTCCGCACAAAACGGGGCTATGGCGGCTCTTGTCCCCACAGGCCCGGGTGCGGAATCCGCCGTTACCTACCTAATTACTGCGGCCAGGGCAAGTTTCTGGTCGTTGTAGTCAAGCCGTGACAGTGAACTGGTATATGAAGCCAATTAGAAACGAGCCGCTCTTCGCAATCATGAAGACCAGCGCGGCGACGGTATGCGCCACTTAACGGGGCGGTCAGTTGAGAGGAAACGTGCGCCGCCGAATGGTCCGGCCGAGCCCGTCGACGATCACCGGAACCATACGCCGGGTCAGCTTCAGTTCGTCCGAGGCGGCCCGCTTGGCCTCCGACCAGCCCTGCCACAGGCGCTTGCCGTTGGTTCTGTCGTCGATTGTGACGTCGAGGCGATAGCGGCTCGGTGTAGTGATCGTGGTACCGCTACGGCCGCGGTTGAAAAGACCACCGGTCTCACTGTTATAGACGTTGAACTTGGCCTTCGCATTTTCGCCGCCGCCTTGGCCGCCGTAGGATTCCAAGGATAGGATATGACGGCGGCCGATCGTCGACCACGAGCCAATCTCGTTTCGGGTCTCGAATGTGAAAATGATACTGGCGTTCTGCGAGACCGTATATCCCTTGGACCGGAGCGCCGATTCGAAATCGGCCTGCAGGACAAGGTTGTAATCCGAATTGTCGAGAGCCCGCACACGGATCACCGAGCCGGCAGGTAGCGGCTTGAAGGAGACACCGTTCATCAACCCTTCTGGCCCCTGCGCCCAGGCAAGGTTGGTGGCGGGCAGCACTAAGACAAGCATCAGCAGGCCGTTACGAAACATCCTCATCCGACATTCCCCAGATAGCTCTCAAACCGGAACCGATGGTAGCAAGACGGGGATTCCGCGGCTCCGTCGACCCATTGAAATCAGCATATAGCAGGATTGTAAGACAGGGGAATCAATAGTTTCCGGAGCGATGTTCACAGCCATTAACGGGCCGTTCGACGGCAGCAGGGCGCGTTGCAATTGCATGGCCTATTCCTGATAATCCGGCGCGACCGCTTTAGGGCGGCCGTCGGGAGGGATGACACTGGCGGGATCGATTGTGCCAAGCAACGAGAACAATATGGGCCAAGGCCGGAAGGGAACACGAGGCGCGGTCACGGCCGGGCACCTGGAAACTGTTCGTGCCGCCGCCAGCCGCGCCATTTTCGTATCGAAGGAGGATT
>PTLJ01000111.1 GCA_002938045.1 Alphaproteobacteria bacterium MarineAlpha3_Bin4 | reverse complement strand
TTTCTCGTTTGCCTCCATTGTCTGCTGCAGCGGCGGAGAGGTATTCGGTCTACTGCAGGAGCTTAGTACCAAGTCCGCGTCACTGAACAAAAGTGGTAACCTGACGCATCCCGACCCGAGGCGGTAACGGGAACCGTCGGCTCTCTCAATCTCGTTTCAGGGGCTTGTACTTTATCCGGTGCGGCTGAGTTGCCTCGGCGCCGAGGCGACGATAACGGTCAGCTTCATAATCCTCGTAGTTTCCCTCGAACCAAATAACCTGGCTGTCGCCCTCGAAGGCGATGATGTGAGTTACAAGGCGGTTGAGGAACCAGCGGTCGTGGCTGATGATGACGGCGCAGCCCGCGAACTCTGCCAGCGCATCCTCCAACGCGCGAAGGGTCTCGACGTCGAGGTCATTGGTCGGTTCGTCGAGCAACAGAACATTGGCGCCCGACTTAAGCATGTTAGCCAGATGAACCCGGTTGCGTTCGCCGCCCGAGAGCTGTCCGACCTTTTTCTGCTGGTCGGGGCCTCGGAAGTTAAACTGGGCCACATAGGCGCGGCTCTGCTTGGTTTGATTCCCGAGCTTGATCTCGTCGAGCCCGCCAGAGATTTCCTGCCATACGGTCTTCTCGTTGGACAGCGCATCGCGCGATTGATCAACGTAGCCAAGCAAAACTGTGTCGCCGATCCTGAGCGACCCGCCGTTGGATTTCTCGTCGCCGGTGATTATCCGAAAAAGCGTCGTCTTGCCGGCACCGTTGGCGCCGATGACGCCGACGATGCCACCCGGTGGCAGCTTGAAGCTCAAATTCTCGATCAACAGTCGATCTCCGAAACCCTTGCGAAGCTCCTTGGCTTCGATCACCAAGTCACCGAGTCTAGGCCCCGGCGGGATGACGATCTGCGTTGTGCCAGAGCGCGCGTCATGGTGTTTTGCTAGCAGCTCCTCATAGGCGGTGATTCGGGCCTTGGATTTTGCCTGGCGAGCGCGCGGCGATTGGCGGATCCATTCTAGCTCGTGTTTGAGCGTACGTTGGCGGGCGGTCTCCTCGCGCGATTCTTGAGCCAGCCGTTTTCCCTTCTGCTCTAGCCACGACGAGTAGTTACCTTCGTAGGGAATACCACGGCCGCGGTCGAGTTCGAGGATCCAGCCAGTGACGTTGTCGAGGAAATAGCGGTCATGGGTAACGACCATCACGGTGCCCGAATAGTCATGCAGGAACTGCTCCAGCCAGGCCACCGATTCGGCGTCCAGGTGGTTGGTTGGCTCGTCCAGGAGCAATATTTCCGGTTTCTGCAACAACAGTCGGCACAACGCCACTCTCCGCCTTTCACCGCCGGAAATCTCGGTCACGTCGGCATCTCCCGGCGGGCAGCGAAGCGCGTCCATGGCGATCTCGATGGTGCGCTCGAGTTCCCAGCCATCGATGGCGTCGATCCGTTCCTGCAGCTCGCCTTGCTCGGCCAACAGCGCGTTCATCTCGCTGTCTTCCATGGGTAAAGCGAACTTGGCCGATATCTCGTTGAACTTGTCGAGCAGCGCCTTCGTTTCCCCCAGCCCTCCCATCACATTGCCCTCGACGTCCTTGGTGGGGTCAAGCTCCGGCTCCTGCTCCAGATAGCCGACCCGCACGCCTTCAGCGGCCCAGGCTTCGCCGCTGAAATCCGGATCGCGGCCAGCCATGATCTTGAGCAGGGTCGACTTGCCGGCGCCGTTGACGCCAAGCACACCGATCTTGGCGTCAGGGAGGAACGACAGTGTAATGCCTGTCAAGATTTCGAGTCCGCCGGGAAAGACCTTCGTCATTCCCTTCATGACGTAAGAGTACTGATAGGATACCATCGGGCTTGTTCCCGCCGTCCATAACGATAGCCGCCTCTGTCTGGGCGGCGCGCAAGGACATCAGATAGCAACCTGCCACCGCCATCGCAACACTCGCAGTAGCCAGCTTGGCAGCCTATTGGTCGCAGACGAACTGTTCAGGGTGGGCAAGCACCTTGTCAGCGCTCCACACGCCGACAAATTTGGCGCGGAACCGTTGGTCGTAGTCGGCTTGGATGCCATCGCCCGGCCGGCGCCGGTAGAAGACCAGCGCGCCCTCCGGATTGCGGCGCAGCCAATCGGGCGCTGTATCGCAGTCGACGATGGGGAGGGGTTTTTCCAGGCGGCCGAGAAAATGGTATTGGCCGTGGTACTTGCCGTCGTGGGCGACAAGACGCCCGGCCCTTTGCAGCGAACCGATGTAGGCCGCGATGCCGCTAACGCTATGCGTCTGCTCAAGAGCTGGTCGGGCGATACCATGAACCGAAACCATGAGCACGGCCGACAGGCCCGCGATCACGGGCGGACCGATCTTCGGTAGGCAGAGCAACCACAGCGCACCGGCGAGCACGGGAAGGACCCACAAAAGGTTCACCACCGATCCGAACGATGTCTGAGGCCCGAACTGTCCACTTGCGATCAGATAGGCACCGATCACCAACAGAGCAATCACCAGGACCGAAAGCGGCGCGGCATCCCATCGGAGCCCTGGTTGGCCAAACCGCGACAGAACCCTTGCTGCCAGCAACGCCACGGCCGGCATGATGGGCAGTAGGTAATGGGGCTGCTTGCTACTGACGAGGCTGAGGACCACGAGGGCGAGAGCGATACAGACGAGACAAAACCGAATGCCGGAATCAGCGGTCACGTCGTCGTCGTCATAACGTGCTCGCCATGCACCGTTCGCGGCCCTCCAAAGAGCCGGCCAGAGGATCCACGGCAGTAACGCTGGCGGAAGCAGGGCGAGGTACCACCAGAACGGTTGTCCGTGGTCGAAGGCGTTGACGATGCGTCCGGCCGTCTGGTCCCAAAGGATGGCATTGGCGTAGTCCTCGCCGCCGGCATTCATCGCCGGCCCTGCCCAGGCCAGGCCGATAGCGACGCCGATCACTATCGACGCCGCCAAACCAAGATACCACCGCACCCAGCCATTAATCCGGTTGCCTATTGCCTTGCCGGTATCCCACCACGGGGCCAGCAGGGCAGCAGGCATAATATATAGGAGAACAACCGGTCCCTTGGTGAGGATGCCGACCCCAATGGCCAGGCCAACCAGCGCCCACCCGGACCACTCGCCCTGCCGCCATGCCCTAAGCAATCCGAGCAATCCGACGAGGGTGAACGCGGCGACCAGCATGTCAAACATGGCTAGAGTGGTGTAGAGGGACCAGAACAGACCGCCAATAAGTAATAGTGGTGCTACTGTTGCCGCGCCGGGGTCATTCGGCCACAGTTGGCGGCAGACGGCAATGACAAGAAAAATACAAGCCAGGCCAAACACCGGCGACACCAGGCGCGGCCACCATTCGTTGACACCAAATATTCCCCACCCGGTCTGCATCAGCCAAAAAAGCAGCGGCGGCTTATGACTGTAGGGCGCCCCGTTGAGGTGTGGGACGAGGAAATCCTCGCGCACCCACATTTCCCATGCGACGGCCAGATAGCGGGTCTCGTCGACGGGCATTAGTGGCCGAAAAAGAAGCGCGGCCGACACGAGCAATAACCACAATGCCAGTAAAAAGGCCAAGCGCCGACCCCAGTTATTCATATCGCTCGCCGGGGCTGAAACTCATCGGATACTTCGTCTCTGACACCTGCCGTCCATCGCTTGGGCCGGCGGCCGGCGGCCACGCTATCATACTCCCAGGCTCGGTGCCAACGCCGTAGCCTGCGGTTCAGCGCGGTTGAGAAATGGTCTCGATTTCTTGGCGTTATTTCTTGAATTCTAAACCTTTTACACACAGTTTGGTATACTTCTACCAACCATAGATCGGGGCCATGGATAAATATACGAGATACGTTCTGCACCAATTGATCGTCGCCATGGTGCTTGTCTCGGTGGGTCTGACGTCGGTGATCTGGTTGATGCAATCGGTGCAGTTTATCGACATGATAGTTAATCGCGGTCTGACAGCGGGCACGTTTCTCTACCTAACGATGCTCCTGCTACCAAACTTTCTGTCAATCATTTTGCCGATAGCGTTGTTCACGGTCGTCGTCTTCATTTATTCGAAGCTCATTGCCGATCATGAGCTGGTAATCATGCGCGCCGCTGGCTGCAGCCAGTTCAATCTTGCCAAACCGGCAATCATTATGGCGCTCGGCGTTATGATCGTAGGATACGCGCTCAATATCTATCTGCTTCCGCAATCGTACAGGATGTTCAAGGAGTTGCAGTGGGAAATCCGCTTCAGTTACTCCCATGTCCTGCTGCAGGAAGGTGTCTTCAACAATATTGCTGACGGAATTACCGTCTACGTCCGGAGCCGGAACAAGGCCGGCGAACTCCTCGGCGTATTCGTTTATGACGAACGCAACCAGGCTAAGCCGGTTACCCTGATGGCCGAGCGTGGAGCGATGATTAGGGGCGACAATGGTTCGCGGGTGCTGATGCTCGAAGGCAACCGGCACGAAGTGAACAAGGAAACCAACAAACTTTCGATTCTCTATTTTGACAAGTATATCCTTGATCTTAAAAAAACCAGTTCGGCGGATGCGGTGCATTCGCCGGAAGCGCGTGAGTTATCGATCAGCGAACTGTTCGATATCGAGAACAACGAGCACGTCGGTGTAAACGATCACGGCAAGTTCACGATCGAAGGACACCGCCGGCTGATCTCGCCAATCTCCGCGATCGCGTTCACGCTGATCGGGGTTGCCTGCCTGTTGTCGCGCTACCACCACCGCGGTAGCCGAATACGCCAAACGGCGACGGCGGTCGGAATCGTCGTCGCGCTGCAAGTCGGGCAACTGGCGCTGGAAAACCTGACGGCCAAGAATTTGGCCTTATTGCCGGTGCTCTACGTCGCCGTTGCGATCCCCGTGTTGGTCGGTTGGGCGATGTTGCTCTATTCGGGAAAATCACGTTCGTTCGCAAATGCGTGACCAATCTGCGGAGCGGAACCCGGGGAATGCGAGCCACCGGACCGGTCGGACAGAAAACCATGAGTGAGGATTTCGACCCACGCGATATCCTGCTTTATATCGGACATGGCAGCGACAACGCGATCGGTGAGAACCTGATCAAAGTCCCTTTCATGCGAGCCGTGCGCGAGGCCTTTCCGAGTGCCAGGGTGAGCTGGGTTCATGGTTCGGGAGAATCCCAGTTTCAATCCATATTGAAACCTCTTTCCGGCGACCTGATCGACGAAATCCTACCTGATTACACGCTCGAGGATTCGTTGGGTGGCATCCTCGGATGGCCTGCTCTGTCACAACGCCGCAGGTTCGACCTGGTCATCGATACACAGAAACGCCCACAGAAGACGGTCCGGCTCCGACGTCTTGCCAATACGTGCTTCATTTCAGCTACATGGAACTATTGGTTCTCGGACCGGCGACCGCCGGCGGGCTTCTTCCATAGCATGCGTCTGACCGAACGCTTGTTCGCTTTGGTTGCCGCCGCCGCCGGTCGCATTTTGACGCCGCCCTCGCACGTGATAGGGCTGCCGGATGATATTGTCTCCGCCGCTGCCAAGCTGCTTCCGGACGGGCCGACCTATATCGGTTTGGCGCCCGGTGCGGGGCGCCAGGACACGGGCAAGATGTGGCCCTATAAGGAATATCTCGCGGTCGCCCTCGCCCAGGTGGCGAAAGGCCGCACCCC
>PTLJ01000110.1 GCA_002938045.1 Alphaproteobacteria bacterium MarineAlpha3_Bin4 | reverse complement strand
GTCATTGCAGAGGCGGAACTGGAGATAGACTGGGTGGTACGACTGATCTCACAAGTTCGCGGCGTCCGCGCCGAGATGAATGTGCCGCCGGGCGCGAAGATCCCGCTACTTCTAAAGGACGCTGGTGAACGGGCAAAGCATTGCGTCGAAACCCAAGTGGCGTTGATCGTCGGCCTTGCTAGGCTGTCGTCACTCGATTTGCTGGATGGAGAGGTGCCGAGTGGCGCAGTCCAGGACGTGATCAACGAGGCAACAATCATCTTACCGATCGCCGGCGTCATCGATCTGGAATCCGAAAAAGTACGCCTGGAAAGAGAAATCGCCCGACAGGACAACGAGATAGACCGCTTTGAGAAGAGGCTCGGCAACGAGAAGTTCATCGCTAATGCGCCCGATGAGGTCATCATCGCGGAGCGCGAAAAACTAGACGAAGCCCGCCAGATTCGGATTAAGCTTGGCGAGGCCCGCGAAAGGTTCCTGGCAGCCAGCTAAATATACTTCTCTGCAAGGCAATAACCATTTCGTAAACCCGATCGGTATACAATGGAGGCTGTCACGACTGTGTTCGGAGACACGATGCACGGGCATGTTATCATGAGCGATGATTTCCAGATTCCAAAACTGAGTGACAATCCAACGCCGGAAGAGCGCGCCGAGTTCGTTATCCTGCGCCTCGAGCAATTCATTCGCGACAACCGCACCCTTGACAAGGGAATGTCGTTCAAGATCTGGCAGTCGATGGCCAAGACTGAAATCGCCAACGCCCTGGCCGAAGCCGAGACCAGTCAACAGAAGGACGACGTCATCACCAAGCGGCTGCTGTTTACTACCGCCGCAGCGATGGTCACCATCGGATTCTGGGGAACTGCCGTATCGCTAAACCGGTTTGACTATCTCGCCGGCGGCATCATCTGCTTGATCGCGGGGGTATTTTTGTTCGGCGTCGCCTGCGAGTGGAAAGTCCGTAAATTGAATAAGAGCTCGCGCGCCGAGAGGCGGGTTAAGCACCTTCGCAGGGCCGAGGACCTGAACAAGCGTATCAAACGCTTGGAGCAGGACTTGGAGAAGCAAGAAGAGGCGCTCGAAAAGGAACTCACGGCCAAGGCCCGTGCTGCAGGTCTCTAATCGGGTTACTTGTGTCGTCTTCGAACAACGTCGCCGGAACCCCAACTGCCAGACACGTGAATGTGATAAATGAGGATTGGCCAGACGCAATCCAATACTCTCAGTTGCCGACATGGGGACAGATAACATGAGGGAAAACTCTGAAATATCAAGATGGTGGTGGAGAGTAAATCCGGCTGCGGCCGGAAACTCGGCTGGTCCGTTGAGCGGTTGGCCGGTCAAAAGACCTCGAGGAAGAACGGAATATCGATGTCGCCATAGTCGGCCCCGGCCTGGGCTAGCATTGCGGTCACCTGACCGCGGTGGTGGGTCTGGTGGTTGAATACCGACATCAGGATTTCGTTCCCGTTCATTTTTCTCGGCGTGTTGGCCATAGTCTGGAACGCTATCGGCCGGGTAAAATCTTCCTCGCTAAGCTCGCCAACAATGGCGATGATCTTCTCGTCCTCGGCGCCGCGGGCTTCGCGTAGCTTCCCCATGTCGTCATAAAGGGTCTGGTCGAGGCTCTCAATCCCGTGCCCCGTTCCCGTCAGCCGCCCGAACCACACCCGGTCGACGACCAGAATGTGGTTTAGGGTTCCGTGGATCGAGTGAAAGAAGGCGCCCCGGTCCTTGCGGTATTCGTCTTCGGAAAGCGTATGGCAGCTGGCGTAGATGTGCGCGTTGACCCAGGCATTGAACTGGGCAAGCATGGGAAATAGGTTCATCGGCCTTCCTCTCTCCTATAACGCCTTATCCAAGGCTGTGATCAAGCACTCGATTTCAGTGGGAGTGTTGTAGTGCACCATAGAGCAGCGCACGACGCCATCATCCGTGTCTACGATGCCGACAGCTTCGACCAGCCGTTTGGCGTAGAAATGCCCGTTGCGGATGGCTACTCGGTCCGCCTCGACAGCACGCGCAATATCTGCCGAGCGGCGTCCGTCGACGACGAAAGAGAACGTCGGTGCGCGTTTAACCCCGTCGCCCGTACGCCGACCCAATAGCCGGACGTTGGCCTTTCCGTCGATGAAATCAAGGAACCTCTTGGCCATCGTCTCCTCGTGGGCGGTGAACATGTCGAACATCGCTGCAACCCGCTCGTGGAAGCTGTTGAAGGGTGTCTCCAAATGATGGCCGGCCAGGGCCTCGAAATAATCGGCGATGCCGTGCAAGGAGGCGATGGTCTCATGGTTGGGACCGGCGGGATTCAGCTTAGAATCCGTAGCGTTTTCGTCGATGAAGTAGTGATACTGGCCGCGGGCCTCCAACAAACGATCATAGCGGCCGAAGAGGCAACCGATATGGGGTCCGTAGATCTTATAAAAGCTAAAGGAATAGAAATCGACGTCCCAGGCCTTAACATCGATAGCGCGATGTGGCGCGTAGGCGACGCCGTCGACGCAAACCATGGCACCGGCGTCGTGCGCTTTGGCGGTGATCTTAGCGACGTCGTTGATATCGCCGGTAATGTTGGAGACGTGCGGGAAGGCAATCAGCCGCGTCCGATCCGTCAACAGCTGGTCCAGGTTGTCGATATTGAGGATTCCGGTGTCGGGGTCGACTGGCCATTCGACGGTGTTGATGCCGAATTCGGCCAATCTCCGCCAGGATCCGGCATTCGCCTCGTGGTTGAGCTCGGTGACGATGATTTCGTCGCCTTCGCGCCAAAGCGGCCTCAGCGCCTGCGCCAGCACATAGACGTTCATGCTTGTCGAGGCGCCGATTGTGACTTCGCGGTCGTCAGCGTTGATTAATTCGGCCATTAACTGTTTAGCCTTAGCCATGCGTTCGCCGGCTAACGCCGAGGATGGGTAGGGGGCGCCCGGCTGCACCTGGGTCTCGCTAATATAGGCGGTCATTCTCTCGATGACGCTCAACGGTACAAAAGAGCCCCCGGCGTTCTCGAAAAACGCCCATTCCCAGCAGGAGTCAGGGTAAAGGCCCCGTATGAAATCTAAGTCAAGCTGGCTGTGAGGCACGCGGGATTTCTTTCTATTGATCGGTTAGGTTGCGGTGTTCAGTCACCGCCCATCATGGCAGTCACAAAATTGGCGATGCGATCCAGATCACCCTAGAAGCGGATGCCGGCAAAGTTGTTGCCACGACACATGACTTCGACCTTGATCTTACCGATTTCGCTGCGAGGGAGAGCGATCACTGCGCTCCGACTCGCGTTTTTTGGCCAAGTCCGCAGGCCCCATTGCTTTAGATCTCCGCGTAGACGTGGGTTTCGGCGTTTCCACCTGGATGTGTCACCGCGCCCTTCGCGGACGAACCGACGGTCTGAGCGTATTTCCACAGTGCGCCCGACTGATAATCATGCTCGCGTGGCTTCCAGTTCTTGGCTCGAGCTGCCAGCTCGTCTGCCGAAAGCTCCACGTCGAGCAAGCCCTTGACGGCATCCATATGGATGATGTCGCCGTCCTTCAAAAGCCCGATCGGGCCACCGACAGACGCTTCCGGTCCAACATGACCGATGCAAAAACCGCGCGTCGCACCCGAGAATCGACCATCAGTGACAAGCGCGACCTTGTCACCGAGGCCCTGGCCGTATAACGCTGATGTGGTCGACAACATCTCGCGCATGCCGGGGCCGCCTTTCGGCCCTTCGTTGCGGATGACGATGACCTCACCCTCGTTGATCTTGAGTTCGGTGACCGCTTGGTATGCGTCTTCCTCGCATTCGAAGACACGGGCCGGGCCAGAGAACTTTAATTTGTCCATACCCGCGACCTTTACGATCGCGCCCTCCGGCGCCAAGGAGCCGCTGAGGCCGACGACGCCACCCGTAGGTGTAATTGGGTCTGAGACTGGCATGACGACGTCTTGGGCCTCGGGGAAGGTGACGTCCTTTAGGTTCTCCGCAATGCTCTTTCCGGTTACCGTCATGCAGGCGCCGTGCAACATCCCGCCATCCAGCAATGCTTTCAGCAGCACCGGAACGCCGCCGACCTCGAACAGATCCTTGGCGACATATTTGCCGCTTGGTTTCAAGGACGCAATGTAGGGCGTCTTCTTGAAGATATCGCAGACGTCTTGAAGATCGAAGTTAATGCCGACCTCGTGCGCGATCGCCGGCAGGTGCAGCCCGGCGTTGGTCGAGCCGCCCGAGCACGCAACCACCATGGCCGCGTTCTCCAAGGCTTCGCGGGTGACAATATCGCGTGGCCGGATGTTATTAGCCAACAGGTTCATCACCGCTCTGCCCGAGGCCTCGGCATAAGCATCTCGGCTCTCGTATGGTGCCGGTGCCCCGGCAGAGTTCGGCAGCGCGAGGCCGATGGCTTCTGAGACACAGGCCATGGTGTTGGCCGTGAACTGGCCTCCACAGGATCCGGCGGACGGACATGCGGCGCACTCGATGTCGTGCAACTCCTGATCGCTGATCTTCCCGCCGGCGTGCTGGCCGACGGCCTCGAAAACGTCCTGCACGGTTATGTCCTTGCCTTTGTATTTGCCCGGTAGGATCGAGCCGCCATACATGAAGACGCTGGGCACGTTCAAGCGCACCATCGCCATCATCATGCCGGGCAACGACTTGTCGCATCCGGCAACGCCGACCAGCGCGTCGTAACAATGGCCGCGCATGGTCAACTCGATCGAATCGGCGATGACCTCGCGGCTAACCAGCGACGATTTCATACCCTGGTGGCCCATGGCGATGCCGTCGGTGACAGTGATGGTGGTGAACTCGCGGGGCGTGCCACCGTTGGCTTTGACGCCGAGCTTGACTACCTGTGCCTGGCGCGCCAGCGAGATATTGCAGGGCGCGGTCTCGTTCCAGCAGGTGGCGACGCCGATGAAGGGCTGGGCAATCTCGGCCTCAGTCATGCCCATGGCGTAATAGAAGGCGCGGTGGGGTGCACTGTCCGGGCCGACGCTGGTGTAGCGACTCGGCAACCGGCTCTTGTCGAATACCTTGGCGTCCATCTGACGGTCCTCCCTCAAGGGAACTGCTTCGGCCGTTTTTGCTACTTGTCCACAGGTTTACGGCCTCCGACGACGGGGCGCAAGGCGGTTGGTGGTCGCTTCCAGGCACTGTTAAGGGGGTTGTGGACTTTTGCGTAAAAATTCCTTTTCGTATCAACGGATTGGTTTTGAAAACTCGCCTTATGCCCGGTTCGTAACCTCAGCATTTGGTCCATTCCCATTCACCAAGCGGGCGTTAATTGTGTCGGTGGATTTTGGAACTGTTCTCAACCTGATTAATCATGGCGGCATGCTGGGTTTCGGATGTTTGTTCCAGTAGTTGAGAGCAGCATAGACGTATTGCGTGCCGCTCTTGATCACCGGTTACGGTGTCTACGTCTCACCTAAAATGGCCGAACGGGATTAAGACAGGGTTTGCTCAGCTGCCGGTCAGCTCGCACCATACTGGCGTATGGTCGGACGCCTTTTCCTTGCCCCTTGGACTTTTATCGATGCCGGCTCCCGTTAGTCGGTCGGCAGCCTGTGGCGAACACAAGAGGTGGTCGATCAGTAACCCGTTGTCCTTCTGCCAGGCACCGCGCCGGTAGTCCCAGTAGCTATAGAGATGTGGTCCCTTCTCGAAGGTGCGGAAAGCGTCGGTCAGGCCCAA
>PTLJ01000011.1 GCA_002938045.1 Alphaproteobacteria bacterium MarineAlpha3_Bin4 | reverse complement strand
GATACCGACCGTCTGATGACCATGGCGGTGATGATCGCCACGACCGGCATCCTGGCACCGCTGCTGCTTCTTCTTGGTCCCGCGCCGACCCAAGAAAGTTGGCCATACATCTTGCTGTCGGCACTGCTCAACAACGTCTATTTTTTGTTTTTGATCGAGGCTTATCGTTTCGGCAATTTGTCGTTGGTCTATCCAGTGGCACGTGGGTCGGCGCCGTTACTGGTTGCCGCGGGTGCTTTCTGGTTTGCTGGCGAGCACTTGGATGTCATGGAACTGACGGGAGTTATCGTCATTTCCGGCGGCATCATAAGCCTGGTCTGGAGCGCCGACGTCCACCTCAGCGGGGAACGGCGCGCGGTGGCCTTCTCCCTGCTAACCGGCCTGATGATTGCCACCTACACCATCATAGACGGTATAGGAGTGAGGTTGTCGGGGAGCCCCGCCGGCTATATTGGCTGGCTCTTCATCCTCAACCCGATCCCCATCGTTATCATCGCGCTAGCAAGGCGGCGCAGCCAGGCGTTCGTATTCCTCCGTACCAACTGGCGGTTGCCGGTGCTTGGCGGCGGTCTCAATCTCGGTGCCTATGGTCTTGCCATCTGGGCACTCACTCTCGGCGCCATGGCCCATGTGTCGGCGATACGCGAGACTAGTGTCATTATCGCTGCCTTGATTGGCTCACGATTGTTGCGAGAGCCGTTTGGGCGGCAACGTGTCCTGGCCGCCACCGTCGTCACATGTGGGGTGATGCTAATAGCCCTCCAGAACTAACTCTCAGCGACCAAGGAAGAACTAGCGTTCATGCTATCCCCCATAAATACTTATGGCGTTATCTGGGAAAGTGCCGAGAGTTTTATAGAAGCCTGAATTGGTCGAGTATCATGATAGGCTTGACCTGGCGGAGGTCTCGTTCCTACTTCAATTTCCGAACCAAGTAGAAAGCTCGTAGCGTGCCATCAAAGGTGATTGCGTAAAGGTGGAACACTGGCGGAGAAAATACGATAGGCATTTTAGACAGAAACAGAAGGGCGAGGATATAGGCCGCATCCATCGACAATCGTCTTTATTGCCGCTTCCCATTGAATAGCCATTATGTGGACACCAGCCACGCCTTCAATTTCGCGAGCTTCCTGGATATGCTCGATGCACATCTTTATGCCTTCAGCGCGCCAAGCGTCGCGAAGTTCGTCCTTGTTGTCAGTATCAATACCCTTTACGGCCCCTTCCATACGTTTCAGGCATTCATCAGGCACTTCGATCCCAGGAACTTTTTCATTTAGAAAACGAGCCATAGGCGTGCTCTTCAGTGGTCCGACGCCAGCTAGGATGAAAATTTTTTCGTGAAGCCCCATATCGACAACTTTCTTCATGTATTCACGGAACCGCTTCATATCAAAAATCATCTGGGTCTGAGCAAAATCTGCACCAGCGACGACTTTCTTAGCTAGGCGAAAGGGCCGCATTCCGACAGGAGAAGCAAACGGGCTGGCGGCAGTACCAATAAAGAGTCGGGGGCCACCGCCTTTAATTTCATCGCCACACTGGAACACACTCTTGTCACGCATTTCTTGGACCATACGGATCAACTGCATAGAATCGATATCATGTACGTTCTTTGCGCCTGGATGGTTGCCGAAGGATTGGTGGTCTCCGGAAAGGCATAACACATTTTGGATGCCGTGAACGTAAGCACCCATTAGGTCACTCTGAATAGCCAGTCTATTGCGGTCGCGGCAAGTCATCTGAATCACCGGTTCCAAGCCGGCCTGTGCCAATAGGATGCCGGTCCCAATACTACTCAGCCGCACAAAGCCCGTCTGATTGTCCGTGACGTTGGCAGCATCCACGTAACCTTTGAGCAAGCAGATCTTCTTTTCAACAAAGTCGGTATCTATGCTTTTTGGCGGACCTAATTCACCAGTCACGGCAAAGTGGCCAGCCGCCAATAATCGTTCAAGGTTGCTTCCCGATTTTTCGATCTCAGCGGGCGCAGGCGTTGTGACGGCAAATGGCATGTCGAATAATATTTAATTCAGTTTTGTTTACCGAGCGGAAAGTCGTCTCTGTCAATATCGTTTTTATCGGCTGTTAGAGGAGCGTATTGGATACCTCGGACTTCAAGCACTTCTGAATTGAACATTCCAGGCTCTTTGCTGACAAACGGAATCACATCAATGCATTGAGAACTTTTAGAACCAGGCTAAGCGCTAAAAGCGGCAATCAAATAGGGTTCTCAAGAAGCATTTCCTCCTGTTTTGAAGGAATGTGACTGGCGTTTTAAAACCCTAACCCGACGGTCCAATTGAGGTAGATAAAATAGGGAGTTAAGAGAGTGCCGGGCCTAGTTATTTGGGGCAGTCCCTTCACGATTGTCAGTCTCCGCTACAGCAGTAGCCCCTTTAGAGGGCTTAAGCGCTGGCTCCCCGACATCTTTAAGAGGAGGCCCGACCCCAACGGCAAAAGGTTGCACGAGGTCATCGCGCACTACAGTACGCCGAAGTCCGCCGCTCCTGCTAGTCGACCAATCTTGCGGAGGGCGGAAATCCATGAGCGAGTCCATCAAATCTAAGTTGTCGCTGTTGTCCCAAATTTTTGTCCATACGCAAGGTATAGAGGTGTCAACCTCGCACATACCGTCCTCAGCCCCACCGCAAGGACCATTAAACAGTTGCTTAGGACAACGTGTGATGGGACATAGCCCACCAGTGTATTCAAGGACGCAGTTGCCGCAGCCAACACAACGTTCCTCCCATACTCCGGTTTCCGTAGGCTCGCCCATGAACTGGGTATCTAGGCCCGGTAGAACGCGCGTTTTGGGATTACGCTCGGCCATAGTCTGTACGCCAACGCCACAGGCCAAAGACAGGACGGCGTCGTACTCTTCTACTTCTTCAGACAAAGGTTCGATGAATTCCTTGACACACTGCCGTTGTACGGTTCGCACCTCGACTTCAAGTGTTTCACCATCAACAGCCGCCGCCGTGCTCAAAGCCTTAGCAAGACCCTCAGTTTCCTTCTTACCACCTGCAAAGCAGACTGAAACACATGTCCCGCAGCCGACTGCCAGCACCTTCTTTTTACCCTTCATCATCCGCTTGAGATCAGGGAGTGGCTTCTGTTCAGCAACTATCATTATTTATTTTCTCCAGCTAACGGGCGCCTTGCGCCAAAATTGCCTTCTTATGTTGCTTAGATCAACCCCAATTTCCTGCTAGGAGTCCGTCTTCTGAGTTTTCCCTCCCCAAAATTTGACAGTGGTTGAGACCCAACGGGCTGGGGCTAATGGTCCATAATGCCTTGTTCAGTTACTGACTCTTAGCTTCAAACTAGTCTGTGTCAATGGCAGAAAACTGGACCATGCTGATCCGTTCCGACATCGGCCGAAAATATTCATGGCAACGTATAAACGACAGGGGGAGCGTCAGAATGACGACGAATATTGGACAAACGTTCTTCCGAATACGTCCAAATCACTCAAAATTGGATAATCGGGTGGCTGCAAAGGAAAAATTATTCCAGAGATAGTGAAAATTGGGTACTGTCGGTGTGAATTTGGGAATTATCTAGGAATTATAGGCAAAATTACTTTTATGATTACGCGCCCGAGCCGGGATGCTCCAAACACCCCGGCGAAACGACGCGAGGATGGGGCATGGCTACCAGTTCAGGCAACGGATTAGCTGATTTCCGGATCAGGATCGCGAGCACTGGCGATATCTTCGAAGTCCCGTCTGACAAATCCATTCTCAACATTTTGCGAGAGAATGGTTATGGCGTGGAAAGTTACTGCACCAGCGGTCTCTGCGGCACCTGCCGGGTACGCTATCTGGAAGGCGAGCCTGACCACCGCGACCTTATCCTCGATGATGAGGAGAAGGCGGAATATCTAACCACATGTATTTCCCGGTGTAAGTCGGAGGAAATCGTGCTCGACCTGCCGCCGCCGGGAAGTGAAGGCGCCGTTATCACGCCGGAAAGACCACTGGCGATCGTCGACCAGAGCATTTGTGTCGCCTGCCTAACATGTGTGCGGGCTTGCACCTACGGAGCTGCCGCCATCGACAGTGATGCCGTCGGTGTCGGCGGCATCATTGGCGCTGCCACAGTCGATGCTGACGAATGCAGCGGTTGTGGCCTTTGCGCCGCCGCCTGTCCCACCGGTGCCATCAGCATGACCTTGTTTGCCGACGGTGATGTCATCTCGAAGGTCAACTCGCTGTTCAATCCCGACCGCTTCTCCGCTACCGGTGCCGTCGGACGGCCGCTCTCGGAACCGTGGATTGTCACCTTTTGTTGCCCCCATTCGGCACCTTCGGTCAAGGCCTTGGGCGACGCGCCGTCCGTAGGCCTAGACATCGTCGAAATGCCTTGTACCGGGCGTATCGATAACCTGCACCTTATGCGTACATTCGAGGATGGCGCCGATGGGGTAATCGTTTCCGGCTGCGAGCCTGGGCGTTGCTATCATACGACGGGTAATCTAAACGCCGCGAAACGCACGGATAGAGTGTGCGGTTGGTTGGACGATGTCGGCCTCGGCGCCGATCGTCTTCGCATGGTCCATGTGCCGCCGCGCAACGGCGCCGCACCGTTCGCCGAGGCCGCCAACAGCTTGGCCGACGCCGTCCGCACGCTGGGGCCTAACCCGTTGCGCGTTGCTCGTGAAGCGGACCCGACGGCCGGCGAGGACAGAGATGCATCCAGCGAAGTGGCGCCTGAGGACGCGCTGCTTGCCGAATTGGGGTTAATCTAGGTAATACGGATTCAGAAGCTTCCGTCTACCGCCTGCTCAAATTTCTATACCTTCTCCGCAATCGGTTCCTGATCGCGGGCGATGCCGACCAGTTTCTTGCAGATGTCAACGGCAATGGGCGCGTTGTCGCCGTAACCGTTGGCGCCGACCGAGTCGGCAAAATCCTGGGACACCGGCGCGCCACCGACGATGACAGGCACATCGAGGCCTTCGCTTTTGATCTGCTCGATGATTAATTTCATGAATGGCATGGTCGTGGTTAGCAGCGCCGACAGGCCGATGACGTCGGCGTTGACCTCTCGGGCCGTGGCGATGATGTCCTCGGCCTTGGTGTTGACGCCAAGATCGACGACCTTGAATCCGGCACCCTCCAGCATCATTCCGACCAGGTTCTTGCCGATATCGTGGAGGTCGCCGAAAACCGTCGCTGTTACAACTACGCCCTTTGGCTTGGATTGGATCTTTGTCAGGATCGGGCGTAACACCTCAAGGCCCGCCTTCATGGCTCGCGCCGCGAGCAGCATTTCAGGCACGAATAGTTCGCCCGAGGCAAACAGGTCGCCAATTTCACCCATCGGCGGTATCAGGGCTTCGTCCAGAATATCGGTGGCTATTTCGCCTTGCTCAAGAGCCTTTGCAACGAGTTCCGGACAGAGCACTTCATCAAAATCCATGATTGTTTGATAGATGTCCTTGAAAATCTGCTTGCGGTCTTCCCTACGGAACTCACTGACGCCCGAGTACTTCGATCCGATGCCCATGAAGCCTTTGCCGCCCGCCATCTCGGCGGCAACAGCGTCGGGACCGGTGTCGATAAGACCCTCATAGGGCCGCTCACCTCGGTTGAACATGTTGACGGCCTCGATGGCGGCGCGAACGTTCTCGGCCGGCGTTTGTGAACTAAAGCTGCAAAGATAGAGGAAGAATTTCTTGCCGTGGGGCCCGCGGCTGCCGACCTCCATGTATTCATGGATGCGCTTGGTGATCTCCTCCTTGGTCCCGACTTGAAGAAGCAGGGTGCCGACGCCGTAGCTGAGCGCACAACCCCGGCTATCCGCGTACTCACGGATGCGCTCGGTACCGACGCGAAAACAATCGGGATCCTGGACCTTCAGGTACTGGGGCGTCACCTCGAGTTTCACGTCCCAGTACTTGTCGAGATCGGCAGCGAAGGCGTCCCCCCACCAATTGTCGCTTCGAACCCCCGGCTTATCTCCGCAAAGCTTGCGCAGTTTCAGCAAGTATGGAACCGAAAATTCGGCCAGGATTTCCTCGGTGATGAACGGCAATGAGCCAACTGCGTCCTTGCCGTTGGCGATATCGGCGTCCGGCAGAACCTTGAAATAGGCGTTGATGTAGGGCGCCAGCACCTCTTCGACCAAGAAATCCATGAGCTTGTGCACAAACTTCGGTTTTTCCTGCATGGCCATAATCAGGTTTTCGAACTGCATTACCTGGGCGGCCAGATTGATCGGCGAGCAGTAGTGGATGTAGTGGGTATAGCCGGTCAATTCCTTGCAAATTTGCAAGGCCTCCAAGACCCACGGCATGCGCCCCGCTTTGAACGGGTCCGGTGCCTTGATGCGGGCCAGGTCCTTCTCGTCCCTTATGATGACTTCCGTGTTGTCGAGGGCCGGATACAGTTCGTCGAACCAAGCCATGTTGCCGCCGAGCGCCTCGGCCTCGACGGAATAGACGTCCCAGACCATGTCCGGAACATGGAACCCCATTTCCTGTTGAACATCGAGACTACCGCGAACGAAAAGTTCTGGATTGCTGAAGAATTCGTGACCGTTGTGGCCGCCATATTTCATGCAGAACTCTGCCATCTGAGTGGTCACCGGAATCCAGTCGGCTTCGCCGCCGTTGATGATCCTCTTGTATTGTTCAACGCCTTTGCTGAAATCGTATTCGTACTCTGACATCGTCTGTTCCTCTAAGGGTTACGACAAAATTGCAACCCTGGCGAGCCGGTGTTCAATGCTCACATCAAGGATAAAGAGGCTGTCGCCAAAGACGGCGAAGCAACCACGATACACGGAAAAGGTCCCGCGCTCATTCCGAACCAAACCATTCGGCTTCCAAAGAATCCGGCCTAAAAAGGACAAAGGGCTGGGGCAGTCGAACTGCCTTAGAAAGCCCACTCTGCGCTTTGATTTTCGTGGCGGCGAATGTCCGAAAGTGACCACGGCAATTTTCAAAAAACTGCGAAGCTCAGCCTGTCAAAATTACCTTGCGGCGTCAAGGCGCGTAAGAACCGATAGCTCGTAGGCCGACGATGAATTAGGAACTCTCGTACACATTTACACGAACCCGATACCGCTTTTACCCGCCACCGATGGAGGGTTACCAATTCGGATCACTTTCAAATATTAAGCTCGAAGATATTAAGTGCAGTCAAAGTTCAGCAGATATTGTTTCGATTTGCACCGACAGTTCGGCATAGTCTTTGGCGATCGCATCAGCTTGAGAACCCTTTTCACGGCTCTCATCTCGGGCTCCTGTGAACAGGATTGCCTTCATGCCCAGTGCTTGGGCGCCTTGCACGTCGTTTAGTTCCCGATCCCCAACATGGATCATTTCATGATATTTAACTTCAAGCTTTTGAGCCGCATGAGTGAATATCCGGGCGTTTGGTTTGGCACGGCCAACTTCATCGGAAAATGCAAATCCGCTAAAACATGAAAGGACTTCATAGGCGTCCAATATTGCCCGCAAACCACTGCCTGGCGTGTAGATGGCATCAGACACCACACCCAAATTATACTTGTGGGACAAATCCCGAAGGCCTCCCGCCGCGCCTGCGATTATATCCGGAGGTGTTTTGACTTCCATATCCTGAAATACGGACACCAAACGATCAAGCTCTGAAGCTGGTAGTTCGCGTTCCAGACCTTCCAACATAAACTCAAATCTATCCGCGACATTTGGCGTAATCTGTTTCCCCAACCACAACTCTCGATAAAACACCTCCTGACTCTTAAATGCTGTGTCGATGACCGTCTTATCAATCGGTGAAAGTGTGTTGAGCGCTTCCCAAAGGATTTGCTGTCGCTCTTCATTTTTCGGTTTAAGGCCTTGCTTCTGCCTCTTAAGTTCGTCCGATTCATCAATCAACACGGTGTCCCAGAGATCAAAAGTAATGGCTTTGATTCCCATAGTCATTATCGTCTGTTCGTGAAGCTATTGGGTTATGCGTCTAAATTGTTTGAGTTGTACGTCGCCTAGAACGCGAATTTTGGTGACGCACCCCATATTGATCAGTGTCGCCGAATTGCTCCAACACTCCCTCTTCAATTGCCCGCGCAATCCATGATTCGGCTTGCTCCGGTTCGATCCCAAAATGATTCTGAATCTCTTCTGGTGAGCGCGCAACCGTATCCGCAAAAGCGGCTAGCTGGTCACAGAAAATATTGAACAGCTGACTGCCAGGGTCATTCGATGATGCAGCCAACGTATCATCCGGAGGGGCGGAATCGGATTGCAAGGTGAGACGTGAAATTAGATGCTCGCGAATATTCCCGCATTCCAAAATTTCCTTTCGGGTTAAGGGCCTCAATCCCAGACTAAGCAAAGCTTCATTGCCAAGCGGCACGTTTCCGTCAGCACGAACGAATGCAGGCGCCCAATTCTCCTTGCGGTTTTCCTCCGCTCCGAGCCATACTCCACCCGTCCTGCGGGTTTCAACGATCACCGCGAAATCAGCGAGGCCGTACTGGTAACGGTTTACTCGGATAGCGTTTGCAACACGAAACCGCGTATCTGGCGAGAACGGCGTAACAACCATCAGGTTTCCCTGTTCCATTAACTTTCGGTGACGTCTTGCCGCCACCGCTTTCTCGAGGCTATCGGATAAGACGCAAACAATGTTTCCGCCGACCGCGCCAGCCGCGCCAATGGCCTCGCGATCGACGCCACGCATATCACTGGAGATTACCGTAATTTCTTCTTCTCCGCAGCGTCTTGCGAGCAACCTGGAAAATTGCAATCCGGAATCCGAACTGTTCCGCGATCCGACGATGTAAACACCACCGCTATTCAAGAATTCCATCCGCCCAGCACCGAATAGCAAAGGAAATCCGGCCAAGCCCAACCGCTGTCGAAGCCGAACAGGAAACTTGTCATCCGTTTCGCCAGTCACCCAAATCCCCACCTTTGTCCAACGTTCGACGGCCCGGATTAATTTTGGAATGCGTTCCAACATAGACGGGATCAACGGTGTCCCAACACCCTCATCGATCATTGCATTCAAGGCAGCCCGATGATTTCCCGTGAGCAGATCACCCGACGTAAGACCCCGGTCTTTCAGCCAGATTTGGACAGATCTGAATTCCGCTGGGGAGAGCGGCTTTAGGTCATCGCCCATCTCACCGAGGCGGGTGGTTAGTAGAACCGTTGCCTTTGTTTCAGCGCTGATCGAGCCAAGGTCCATATTATCTGTCACGAGCGCTCTGTTAAAAGTTGAATAAATTCAAAAGGTTATTCATTTCTAGAGTATTGAATTTGGTTTTGTCTCAGTCAAGCGCTTGATCCGAAGTTTGGGGTGGGTTAGGTATGTTTTTCATCGGTAATTCCCATTGCGATGGACAGGAACGTTTGGTTGCTGCAATGCTTCCGAAGGGCAATGATTCCGTTTTTGAACCGAAGGCGATAGAGCTTCGCGTCGATCTAGTTCTCCGTATGCTCGGTTATTCGGACTTGGGTCATGTCCGGCCAGTCGTTCGGTCCATTACCGAATCAGTCACCGAACGGGTAAAGCAAGCGGTAAAACCGGTCGTTTGTTTCAAGCGTATGGCGATTGAGTCCTGTGTCGATGGCGCCCTCGTCGTTGACGCTGGTGTCATTCTAAATTGCAGGGCATTTGAAAAGTACCTCACCGGATGCGACGAGGTCGTTGCTTTTTTCCTCACGCTTGGCAAATCGATTGACGAAGCCGAAGCAGAATACGCCGCCAAGGATCAACTTCTTGAGATGCTTGTATTGGAGACGGCAGGTTGGCTTGGAATCGAACAAGCAACCAAGCAACTCGCTATTCACCTGCGTGAAATTGTCAGCGTTGACGGACGCCGACTGTCACGCCGTATGGCGCCTGGATACGGTTATAAAATCGGCGGTAAAAAGTGTGAATGGCTTCTAGAGGAACAACGGGTGCTCTTCGAACTCTTCGATCAGGAACACCTCCCTGTGCAGTTGTTGAGTAGCTGCGCGATGGTGCCGAAGATGTCACGATCCGGATTATACGGTTTACGGCCTTCATAGGCCTCATTAAGCCGCCACGGCAATCTAGGGACAGATTGTCAAATGCCATGGTTTCTCGGCAAGAACTTTTGAAGCGCTAGCTTGAGGTTAATGATGGACGACAGAGTTCTCGAAATAATCGGCGAAAATTTCAACACATCACGAAGAGTTAAGGCGACTAGCCCCCGGATCGTCAAAGATAATGATGCCGTCAAATTGACCTATAAGAACTTAGAAGGGGCACTGTCCTCTCTCGACATTACTGACCTCTATCCGGATGACCCTGCAGAGTTGAGAAAAACGCAAATTGCGCACGTGGCCCAGGCCATGCGTATCAAGGATATGGACTATATTGCCTGGCTTATCCTCAGACAGGTTGAGGCCGGCGCAGACATCATCGACATTTGCGTTGATGAAATTTCCGTTGACGCAGATGAACGGCACGAGTGGATGCGTTGGATCATTCCCGTTGTTCAAAGAATCGCCGATGTGACATTTGCGGTTGATTCCTCCGACCCGAAAACGATCATTGCCGGGCTTGAGGTCTATGATCGCAGCAAAAGTCGTCCCGCGATCAACTCCGTCAACCTGGAAGACGGACGCCAAGAATTGATCCCGCTTGCGAAGGAACACGACGCATTGCTGTTCGCTAATGCCAGTGGCCGTGATGGTATGCCGCAGAATGCTGAGGAACGTGTCGCTAACCTTGATCAGATTATGAATATGATGGATAAGGCCGAACTTCCGATGAGAGACCGGTATTTAGACCCACTTGCCTTTCCTGTTGGCGCTGGATCGGATTTCGCCAATCATTATCTCGATGCCGTGCGAGAAATCCGTGCCAAATATCCGGACGTCCATATTTTTGGCGGCCACTCGAATACCTCTTTCGGGTTGCCTCAGCGGCGGGTAATCAACAACGCGTTCATTATTCTTTCGATCCTCGCAGGGTGTGACACATTGATGATAGACCCGATCATGAATCCTGCAGAGGGTTTCACCCAGTTCAAACTAGCCAGCGATGCTGTTTTGGGTAAAGACGAGATGTCCATGCGCTACATGGCTCATTTGCGTGGATGACGACGTATAAGGATTAGAAGGGTAAGGAGTAGATGGGCGCATTCGCCTAGGTAAACTCATGAAATGACACAGAATGTAACAATAACGTTCAGTGAACCCGGGTCTGCTGACCCTGGGCACAGTATCAGCGTCGCCGTCGGCACATCCATCCTGGATGCGGCCGCAGACGCCGGGTTCGACATCGAGGCAACTTGCGGCAGACGAGGTAGATGCCGGAGTTGTCGGGTCAAGGTGCTCGCCGGCGATATTCCTCCAGCAACTGTGCAAGACACTATCCAACTCGGCCATGATGCTGTGACCGAACGTTTTCGCCTCGCCTGCCAGACATTGGCAATAGCCGATTGCATTGTAATGGCTGCGCCACCCAAAACCGAGAGCGGCCACCAAATACTCACTACCGGCGATCGTACCGGACTTACAGAGAGTAAATTGGATTGCGGTGTCGAAAAGTATTGGATTCAGGCCGAGGCACCGATGGATGAGAACGAGCAAACCTCGGATCTCGAAAAGTCCATGGCTGGTTTGCCGGAGGCGTTACATTCGACCCCATCGCTCGATATCTTGCGCCGTCTACCAGAGGTTCTCCGAAAAGGCACTGAAGGCCTCACCCTAACAGCATTTCGAGAACAGATCGTTGATATCGAATCCGGCAATACGACGGATCAAAAATTTGGGATGGCCTTTGACATCGGCACAACCAGCATCGTTGGAAGTCTTGTCGATCTGAATAGTGGTGAACCTCTTGCTTCCGTTGGTGGCATCAATCCACAAGCAACTTACGGTGGCGATTTGATGTCACGAATTGCCTATGCACAATTCGACGTGAAAAAGCTTTCGACCCTACGCGGTCGGATTCTTGCAGCGATTAACGAGTTTATAGAAGAGGCCTGCCGTAAGGCCGATGTATCACCATCCCATATCTACAAAGTTGTCGTCGCTGGCAACACCTGTATGCATCATATGTTCCTCGGTATTGACACGAGCTACCTTGGCCTCGCGCCTTATGCACCTGTGTCCCGACAATCGATTGTCTTGCCGGCCCGTGACATCCCGCTAAAACAAGTTCCCAATGCCCATATCTGCCTTCTTCCTATTATTGCTGGGTTTGTCGGCGCGGATACCATCGCTGCAATCCTCGCGACGGCGATCTATGACAGCGACGAACCCCGTGTGTTGGTGGATATTGGCACCAATGGCGAGATGGTGATGGGGTCGAAGGGCCGGTTTTTGGCCTGTTCAGCCCCGGCTGGGCCGGCCCTTGAGGGCGGTCAAATTTTGCATGGGATGCGCGCTGCATTGGGTGCGATTGAAGGCGTCAAGATCGACGAAGACGTCCATTGTCAAGTTATTGGCGACACGCCAGCGATCGGTATCTGCGGGTCTGGACTGATTGATGCTGCCGCCAAGATGCTTGATGCCGGAGTGTTGGAACCGACCG
Source organism: Alphaproteobacteria bacterium MarineAlpha3_Bin4 (assembly GCA_002938045.1). GTDB lineage: Bacteria > Pseudomonadota > Alphaproteobacteria > Rhodospirillales > Casp-alpha2 > PTLJ01. Next base: position 2,957 of record PTLJ01000011.1, on the reverse strand, counting down.
GTCGTTATCGAAAAAAAGGAATGGAGGAACTTCCTGAAGCGATCCACCGGCGGTTCGTCGATGTCGCGGATGGGCGCGGGTTTGTTCTGCTGCCCGCCGATGAAACCGGAAAAGGCGATGACATCGTAATCACCCAAATGGATATCAGACAGTTGCAATTGGCAAAGGCTGCTATCTATTCCGGCATATTGATGCTCCAGGAAATCATGGGGGTTGCCGACAAAGACATTGCCGAACTTTTGGTGGCAGGCGGGTTTGGCAACTACGTCAACATGGAGAGCGCTGTTCGTATACGCCTATTGCCGCCGCTTCCTCTCGATAGGTTCACGTACGTCGGTAATGCGGCTCACGTCGGTGCGGAATTAGCACTTCTTTCGGAGACTGAGCGGCTTCGAGCCGAGAAAATCGCGGCCAATATAGAACACGTTGCTCTTGCAACCCGGGCAGAATTTCAGACTCTGTTCGTTGATGCCTGCAATTTCGCCAACGCCGAAACGATGACCTATTCTGCTGCGGGTGAGTAGGCCGCGTTAGATTGTTCTGTTCTCCAATGCGGAAGCAAGTGGTTAATCGAGAGAGCTTGTCGATGTCCTCTAAACGAGGGCCTCAACCCGCCTATCGAAGTGTTTGGTCAACTCTTCGAGTCGCTGGATTCGATCGGGGTCGGCATCAGGAATCAGGTTTCCACAGCGTTGGTTTAAGGCCTCCCATACTGCCCTCGGAACACTGTATGCTGTCTGCAATCTTTGCATCAAAATCGTGCCAACGCCGGGAGGTACTTGTAGCAGTCCTTTCTTCACAAGGCTGGTGAACAGGCGATCCTCATAGAGAGCCACGACTGTATACTTCCCCGACAAGAGGAGATACTCGAGAAAGCTCCGTTCTTCCACTGACAAGTCTCCCAAAATTGCGTCGAGGGATGCTACCGTATGCTCGCCATCCTTCCTGGCGGCGGTTTCAAGCGCCAGACGCTCCGAGGCAACCCGGTATTGTGCCTGCTTGTTTCGGTCCCAGAGCGGCAATCGTTTCTCAGTCATCTGGTTATCCTACGCCCTCGTTGAACTAACCCGGACGCCCTGGCAGGGTGTCGTCGAATACAGCCGCCGTTTCCGCCTTAAGTTACCGCTTAACAGGGCCGGATCAACTACGATAGGCAGTTTATAAAGCCCTATTCATCATGTTTTCGCTGCAGGAACGCCCCTTCGCTATCAGTTTGTGCGTTAGACCGTTCGAACGTGAAAGCCCAGCCTTGTAACAGGTTGAACCTTTAGACTTAACCGAACTTGTGACAACTACCTTTCTGCTCTTATGCCCGATCTACCGACCGCTGCCCATGCAATACCAAATACGAGGCACTGGATTTAACAATTGGACCCATTTTTGACTTTGTGGAAAACTTCACCAACTATTCAAGGAACAGATCCGATGGCTCAGTATTGTCGGCGGGACCTGGGGCAGCAGACGACCATAGGGAGAGAGCGGTCGGCCCTAGAAATATCAATTGTAACCAACGCGAAGGAAAAAACGGCCTGACGTTGACATGAACTAGATATTCGGCTGATATGGTTTTCAAGAGACCTGGAATTGTCGATCCAGACAACACCCTGGAATTGTCGGTCCAGACAACACCTAAGGTTAACAGGGCAATATATAATTCCGGAGCAAACGGGGGGGGTAGTTCTTAGTGCTGAAAATCACAGCATTGACCAAGACGTTTGGCGATCTAAAAGCGGTAGACAACGTTTCTATTGACATTCCAGATGGCCAAATGATCGGCATCATCGGACGCTCGGGCGCCGGTAAATCGACCTTGTTGCGAACTATCAATCGTTTGGGCGACGCCACCTCGGGTAAGATTTTATTCGGTGAAGGCGAGGATGCTATCGACGTCAATGCTCTGAAAGGCCGAGCGCTCCGCGAATGGCGGTCCCATTGCGCAATGATCTTCCAACAATTCAACCTGGTCCCCCGCCTGGACGTCATCACAAACGTATTGATGGGGCGGATCAATTACAGCAGCACCACGAAGACAATGTTAAAAATGTTTTCACCGGAGGAACGTGCCTTCGCCATCCGCGCCCTTGACCGCCTGGACGTCAGCGCTCAGGCTCTGCAGCGCGCCGACACACTTTCCGGCGGCCAGCAGCAGCGTGTGGCGATTGCCCGGGCGCTGGTTCAGGAACCGCGGCTGCTGTTGGCCGATGAGCCGATCTCATCGCTTGATCCCCGCAATGCGAGCATCGTCATGGACGCCCTGCTTAAGATAAACCGCGAAGACGGCATAACCGTACTTTGCAATCTTCACACCCTGGATACTGCCAAGACTTATTGCGAGCGCATAATCGGTATGAAGCAGGGTACTTTCGTATTCGACGGCTCGCCTTCGGATTTGGCTTTGGATTTGTTACGCGACATCTACGGGGTCGGCGAAGGCGAAGACGACGAGGAATTTTCCACCGCCATCACTTCGACCTCTATTGAGGTAGTTAGCGATGGCCCAATCCAACAGGATATCACGGAGGAAGTAGGTCCTTGAAATTGAAAGCGGGTAATTTAAAAATAGTAATGTAAAAAACTTGGTTTTTGGGTCTACTGTGCGTGCGAGAAAAAAACTTTTAGACCCCAATAAAAATAAAATTATGGCAAGAACGTGAATCCTTTTTGCAGTAACCTTTTATAAGGAGGAGCAGTAAATGTTAGTTCGTCGTTCAATCTTAACCGGCGTTGTGGCTGTACTTTTCGGCGTGGCGTCTGTTTTTTCCACCAATACGGCTCAGGCTGACGAATATATAGGGGGCTGGCAGAAAGACTACCCGGTTGTCAGCTACGGCGTCATTTCCGTGGAAACGGCCGTCGACACCCTGAAATCCCAGCAAAAATTCGTCGATTATGCGTCGAAGGAACTGGGTGTGAAATTCAAGCTGTTCACTGCTGCGGAATACGCCGGCATCGTGAAC
>PTLJ01000109.1 GCA_002938045.1 Alphaproteobacteria bacterium MarineAlpha3_Bin4 | reverse complement strand
GGGAGCCAAGCATGGATTTCAGTTCGTTGCAGCGGTACGCGACGGATGGCTCTGGCCCCTCAACCCGTACGGCGGTGATGGCGCTGCTGGTGCCGCTGACGTAGTCAACGGCGGAGCGCGCTGCAACCCGGGCCGGCAGATGTGCGGCGGCGGTGACTTCGTGTGAACTGGTCAGGGCGTCGGTCATGGCAGCGACACCGTCGTCGTCATGGCCGCCGCCCGCCTGCCAGATGACCAACACGGTACGGGTCTTCTCCGGCGCTGGCAGTACCTTGATAATAATCTCGGTCATAACCGCGAGCGTGCCGTAGGAGCCGGCCATTAGCTTCGAGAGATCAAAACCGGTGACGTTCTTAACTACCCGGCCGCCGGACTTGAAGTTCTCTCCGCGGCCGCTAACGGCATGGAACCCGAGTAAGTTGTCGCGCGCTGCGCCGGCCTTGATCCGCCGCGGTCCGGTGATGTTGCAGGCAATGGCGCCGCCGATTGTACCCGCCGACGCTGCGCCGCCGAGCATCGGCCCCAGATCGGCGGGCTCGAAGGCCATCTGCTGGTTGTTCTCCCTCAGCGCGCGCTCGATCTCGGAAATCAGCGTCGCCGGCTTGGCGACCAGCACCAGCTCATTGGGTTCATAGGCCTCGATGCCCTTGAGCGCGCTAAGATCGAGCCGGCATTCGCCACCGACCGACCGACCGAGCACTGCTTTGGAACCGGCGCCGATCACATCGAGCGGCGTTTCCTCGGCTACCGCCCATTTGACGGCGTCGAGGACGCCGATGGTCGACTCGGGTCTCAGCGTTTCGACCATAGCGGTTAGAATCTCGGAATATCGGGGAACGGCAACTGCCCGTGGTGAACATGGATGCGGCCGAGCTCGGCACAGCGGTGCAGCGTCGGATAAACCTTTCCTGGGTTCATCAAATGCTCCGGGTCGAAAGCGCATTTTAGGCGCTGCTGGTGCTTCATGTCGTCCTCGGTGAACATCTCGCCCATCAGGTCACGTTTCTCGACCCCGACCCCGTGCTCGCCGGTCAGCACGCCGCCGACCTCGACGCAGAGTCGGAGGATATCAGCACCGAACTTTTCCGCCCTTTCGAGTTCGCCGGCCTCGTTGGCGTCGAATAGGATCAATGGATGCAGATTGCCGTCGCCGGCGTGAAACACATTGGCGACGTGGAGTTCGTATTGCTTGGAAAGCTCGGTGATGCGCTTGAGAACCTCCGCCAAGCGGCCGCGCGGGATGGTGCCGTCCATGCACAGGTAATCGGGCGAGATGCGGCCGATAGCCGGGAATGCCGCCTTGCGTCCAGCCCAAAACGACTCGCGTTCGGCCTCGTTCTGGCTGACCCGGATAACGACCGCCGGGGCCTGGCTGGCAATCTTGCGAACGCGGTCGATTAGGTGCGTGACCTCGGCTTCGGGGCCGTCAAGCTCAACGATCAGGAGCGCTTCCACGTCGAGCGGGTAACCGGCCCCAACGAATTCTTCGGTTGCTTGAATTGCGAGTTTATCCATCATTTCCATACCGCCAGGGATGATGCCGGCACCAATGATGTCGGCGACACATTGGCCTGCCGCCTCGTTGGTTTCGAAGCCCAGCAGCATACCCGTTGCTGTCGTCGGCTTCTTGAGGATCCGCACCGTTACCTCTGTAATAACACCCAACAGCCCTTCCGATCCGGTGACGACGCCGAGCAGGTCGTACCCCTCGCTGTCCAGATGCTTGCCGCCGAGACGCACGACCTCGCCATTCATCAGCACTATCTCGACGCCAAGCACGTTGTTGGTGGTCAGTCCGTACTTAAGGCAATGGACGCCTCCCGAGTTTTCTGCAACGTTGCCACCAATCGAACACGCGATCTGACTTGATGGATCTGGCGCGTAATAAAAACCAGCCCCGGAAACAGCCTCGGTGATAGCTAGGTTGGTGACGCCGGGCTGAGTAACGACGCAACGATTGCGATAATCGATGTCAAGGATCTTGTTGAACTTACTGAGGCCAAGCGTAATCCCGTCAGCGAGCGGCAAAGCGCCGCCCGATAGCCCGGTGCCAGCGCCACGCGGCACAATCTTGACGTCATTGTCGTGGCAATGGTGGAGTACCCGCGATACCTGCTCGGTAGTTTCCGGCAGGACGACAATCAGGGGCAGCTCACGGTAGGCCATCAGGCCATCGCAATCATAGGCCTGGAGCTCGTTCTCGTCTGAAATCACGCCCTCGCCGGGGACGATTCCCTGCATCGCGGTGATAATTTCAGTACGGCGCGAGATGACGTCTGCGTCCGGTTTGGGCATCAACATTAGCTTGTCCGGTCGTAGTCTAGTCCTGGTTCTATATTGTCACGTGCAGGTGGCGCCGTCATCAGGCATTCGCGGTGCGCACCAACGTGCGGTCGTTGATCGGCCAGTGCAACAGCGCCGACGCCAATCCGAGTGCGACGCTGGCCCACCACACCGGCATGTAGGAGCCGACCAAATCATAAAAGTAACCGCCGAGCCAGATGCCCAGGAAGCTACCGACCTGGTGATTGAAAAAGACGATGGCGAACAGCGTCCCCATGTAGCGCGGGCCGAAGATTTGCCCAACCAAGCCCGACGTCAGCGGCACCGTGCTCAACCACAGTAGCCCAATAGTAGATGAAAACGCGAGAACCGAAGTAGTGCTTACGGGAACCATGATGAAGGCGAGAAAAACTAACGAGCGTAAAATGTAGAGCATGCTCAGCAGATACTTTTTGCGCTGGCGGTCACCGAGATAACCGGCGATGAAACAACCGATGACGTTGAAAAACCCTATCAGCGCCAGTGCCCAGGCTCCGGTACCGGCCGGCATGCCGGCGTCGGCAAGATAGGCTGGCAAGTGGACGCCAATGAAAGCGACATGGAAACCGCAGACGAAGAAGCCGGCCGTCAGCAGCCAGAAACCGCGGTGGCTAGCTGCTTCGGAAACGGCGGCTCGAAGCGAGGAGCTGCCGTCGGTGGCGCTGGCCAACGTATCGACCCGGCCCTTCATCGCCGGCGCAGTAGCGACGATGGCGACGGCCAGTAGCGCTAGCAGCAGTAATGACGTCGACCAGCCGTATTGGCTTAAGAATATCTGTCCGACAGGAACCACCGTGAACTGTCCAGCGGCGCCCGCGGCTGTGACGATACCGAGGCCCCAAGACCGCTTTTCTGCGGGCATTGCCCGGCCGACAGCACCAAGCACAACGGCGAGTCCCGAGCCGCTCTGTGCAATGCCGATCAGCAGCCCGGCGGTTATGTGAAAGGACAAGGGATCGGAGGTAGAGGCCATCAGATAGAGACCGGCGGCGTAAAGCAGGCCGCCTCCGGCGATGACGCGGCCGGTGCCCCATTTTTCGCTGATCGCGGCTGCGAATGGCTGCACGCCGCCCCAGATCAAGTTCTGCAACGCCATCGCGAACGCGAAGATTTCCCGCCCCCAACCGAGATCGACGCTCATCGGTTTGAGAAATAACCCCTGGCTGGCACGCAACCCCATCGCCATCAGCACGCAGATCGAGCCGGCAATCAAGATAACGAACGGAATGCGTGCCGTTCTCAAGCCCTGATTGGATAATGTCATTGAATTTTCCTGGTGGCCGGGAGACTAAAGTCAAATTGCCCACCTATACAATGACGGTGCTGCAAGATGACCTGTGACCCGCGATCACAGGTTTCAGGACGGAATACGAACATGTAAAAAGGCGCAAACAGGCGCAACGTTTCGAGCTGGGGGCGGGTGTAGGCGATCAGCCCTGGCGCGCCTTGAAACGGGGGTTGCGCTTGTTGATTACGTAGACGCGGCCCTTGCGGCGCACGATGCGGCAATTCGCATGGCGGGTTTTCGCCAATTTCAGCGAATTTCTAACTTTCATGGCCGTGGTCCTCTGCTCGGCACCGCTCGAATCGGCGTTCGCCGAAATCATGCGGCGCGGAACATAGGGGCTGCGTCAGGTATTGTCAATAAAGGGCGCATCATCCGCTCCGGCAGTGTGCTGATCGAAATCAAAAGCAGTTGAACGCCCAGCTCGACTTGGCAACATAAGTCACCAGATAGGAGTTGTAGACAACGTTGAAACAGCGCTGCCAAAGGTACACGTCGCCTCCGGCCACATCAGTACGGCGACGATGCCGGGTAGAGTAAAAAGCGTAAGATATCTGTTGGCGCTCATAGAATCATCTTACACGGCGGGACGCCGGCACACCACTTCCAATGGGATAATCCGGCCTTGTTCGATCGAGCGGGCGGAGTTCTGCAATTTCTTTTTAGCGCTTGGACCCAGCACCACGTGGACTCCGAGTATGGGCGGGCCCTCGGCCTCGAGCTTCGCGCGGGCACGCTCATAGAACTCGAGCATAGTTTTGGTGGTGTCATTGAACTCGACGATCTCGAAACCGATTTGCTCTAGGGTCTTGCGAGTCTCGTCCATGTCAGCGAGAAAACTAGTCGCCGGAGTTTCGGCCCAGGGCATTGGATAAATTAGCTCGCCGGCCGGCCCCTTTACCAGTTCTGCCGCCGCCAGCAGCCCGCCAGGCTTTAGCACGCGGAAGGCTTCGCCATAGAACAACGCCTTGTTGGCGATGTTCATCGATACATTTTGGGTATAAGCGCGCTCGTAACTCATATCCTCGAAAGGCAGGGCTAGAGCGTTGCCTTGGCGGTATTCAATTTGATCCGAGAGTTCGATCCAGCGCGTCAGTTCCTCGGCTACGTCGCAGAATTCCTGCGTCAAGTCGATGCCTTCGACGCGGCAGCCGAACCGGCTGGCCACGTAACGGGCGGGGCCGCCGATGCCGCTGCCGATGTCGAGCACCCGGTGGTCCGGTTCGAAGTTGAGACGTGCCAACAGTTCCTCGGTCGCCTCAAGGCCACGCCCGTGCAGGTGATCTAGGGGCGAGATGTCGTCGACACTCAGGTCGTTAACGTCACAACCGGCCTCGACGAGCGCAGCCAGGATGGCGTCCATGATGCCACCCCGCTGCCAGTGTTCGATGATCTTTTCGCTGTCGCCCATGATCGCCCCTTCCTCAGCGGCACCTTAATTAGCGGCCTGGGAAATTGCCAGCCGTCCTGGCCGGCTTGAACGGCACTAGGGTTTGGACCTAGAGTTGTGGCCCCATCACCATAGAGAATTCTTGCAATGTTTGATCCGCTGCTGGCGGCCAGTCCGCTCCGATCAAATTTGCGCGGCATCCTGTGGATGCTGATCTTTGCCTTCATCATGAGTTTTATGTGGATCCTGATCCGCCACGTCTCGGCCGACATCCATCCCTTCGTGATCGCCTTCTGCCGAAACTTGTTTGGTCTTATCGCGGTGATTCCTTGGTTCATCATGCACGGGATGGCGCCGCTCAAGACCCATCGTCTCGGATTGTTGGGCGTTCGCGGACTCCTCAACACCATCTCCATGCTTGCCTTCTTCATGGCACTCAGCATCACGCCGACAGCCGAGGTCACGGCACTCGCCTTTACCGGGCCGATCTACGCGACGTTGTTAGCCATGGTCTTCTTTCGTGAAGCCGTCGGCATTCGCCGCTGGGCTGCGATCCTGATCGGGTTCCTGGGCACCCTAGTCGTTCTCCGTCCGGGCTTTGGGGCGATTAGCACTGGTCAATTGTTTGTCATCTTCTCTGCGATGATTTGGGGTGCGTGTCTGGTCATTATCAAGAGTATTGGACGCACGGAATCGAGCGTCACAATCACCACCTACATGTCCTTGTTCATGACGCCGCTGTCGCT
>PTLJ01000108.1 GCA_002938045.1 Alphaproteobacteria bacterium MarineAlpha3_Bin4 | reverse complement strand
CCTTCGCCGCAGAGCGCTTCATGGGTTGCATTAGACGGTCCGGGTGATGAACCCGCTCGCGGTACTGCGAGACCTTTGCGCAGATCACGCCAGCGGTGTAGTCGTTGTCGGCCGCGCCGCGGACCCTGCCAATGGTATGTTCATCTAACCTCTCAACCTCGAGGGCACAGGTGCTCGGGCAGTCGTGCGGACAAACGGAGGGTAGAAACTCTATACTCATCGGGCTATCCATTATGACCTTCGGCCGTCTAAGAATTTAGCCTTACGCCATCCCGCCGACAACAGCTTGCGCGATTTGGCTTTACAGTTGAAGACCTACTGCGGTTCTGAAATCATGCGCTGGTGAACGGGCGTTTGCGGCCAAGTTGTCGGTTCATAAACATCTGGTTAACCGGTTACAGGTATAGTTAGCTCGCCCAACCTGCTGTCGAAGGTTTGCTAAGGCGAAGAGATAATCAGGCTGGACGGGATAGTTTAGGGACATGTCGCGCCATTCGTTAATATTGATTGTTTTTGCCGCAGTCCTGCTGGCAACTGCCTCAACCGCCGCCCAGACGGCCGAAGACCGGGGGTACTCGCGCGTCCAAGGCAGGGCTATTGAGAAAGAGGAGGAGGCGCCATCCGGCGACCCCCAGATCCTGCTCGACATGCGCGAGGAAATGCGCCAATTCGTGCAGTCGATTTCGACCTTCGCGCACAAGCACCGGCGCAATTTCCTCATTATCGTTAAGGGTGGCTTGGATTTGATCGTCAAAAAGGACAACCTTGACGAAAATCGTTTTCCAGCCGCGCGTACCTTCATCCAATCGATCGATGGCGTCCTTCAAGAAGGGTTATTCTTGGGAGAGCGCCCGTTCGGCCAACCGCCGCCCGCAGAGCGCCAGCAGCGTTTACTCCATTTGACGGAAACGGCTAAGAAGCAAGGACTTAAAGTATTCGTCATGGATTTCAGTACCGATCCGGCGGCGATCGAAAAGGCCTACCAGCAGAACAAGCCGCGCGGCTACATCCCTCTCGTAGCGCAGAAGCTTGCAGCGGATATCGACGCCCTACCGACGCACCCAAAGCAGCCTATCGACGAAAACCCTAAGAGCGTTCTCTCCATCAATGGCATTAAGAACTTTGTCTATATCGCTAATTCACGACCATTCGGGCGCCAGGATGAGTTTGCGCTAAAAATGAAGCAGACTAACTACGACATGATCATAGTCGACGTTTTCCACGGCCGGCAACCGTTGACTAAGCGAGCCATCGAGACGCTCAAATACAAGGGGATTGGGGGTAAGCGCCTGGTCCTGGCCTATGTCAATATTGGCTCTGCGGCAAGTTATCGTTATTATTGGAAGGCCAACTGGAGCGAAGGTTCGCCTAGTTGGATCGACGCACCCTTCCGTGACGACCCCGATCGCCACCACGTCCACTTCTGGGACATGGGCTGGCAGAAGATCATCACTGGCGACCCAAAGTCCTACATCTACGGCGTGATCGATCAGGGTTTCGACGGCGTCGTCCTCGATGGGATTGACGCTTTCTGGTTCTTTGAGGGCGGCGGAGAAGTGGAAACACAGGAAGCGGCACAATAGGGCGCGCGGTCTCGCCCCACACGGTTATTTCTTCTTTTTTGGATTGATCTCTTCCCAATCCTCGTCGCTGAGAGCCGAGGCAAAACTGAATTGCCCCGCCCCGGCCAGCCATTCGCCGCCGTCGATGGTGACGACCTCGCCGTTCATGTACCCAGATTGATCTGCCAACATATAGGCGACTAGGTTGGTCAGCTCTTCGTGCTCACCGGTCCGGCCGAGCGGGTTACGAGTTTCCAATACAGCAGCTAGATTCCTGGTCGGCACTAGGCGCTCCCACGCCCCCGGGGTCGGAAACGGCCCCGGGGCGATGGCATTCAGCCGCACCCCTTTCGGCCCCCATTCGACGGCCAGGCTTCGAGTCATCGCCAACACACCAGCCTTGGCCATAGCCGATGGCACGACATAGGGAGAACCAGTCCAGGCATAGGTGGTGACGATGGAAAGTACATTTCCTGGATAACAGTCGGCAATCCAGCGCTTGCCGCAGGCGAGAGTCATATACGCGGAACCGTGCAGGACGATGCTGACGACTGCATCAACGGCCCTATGCGATAATGTCTCAGTGCGGGCCAGAAAGTTGCCAGCAGCGTTGTTTATCAGACCGTGGATGGGCGCCTCGGTCCAGATCTCGCCGAGCACCGACTCGACCGCATCTGGGTCGCGAATATCTAGCGGCCGCCACCGCACCGTGCCACCATTGGCCTGCTCCAGTTCCGCAGCCGCCTCTTCGAGCACGTCCGCGCGACGACCGCAGATGACGACTTCGGCCCCTAGTTCCAGAATTCGCCCAGCCATGCTTTTACCCAGCCCGGTACCGCCGCCGGTAATCAGAATCCGCTTTCCCCGAAGTAGGTCTGGAACGAACATAGGACCTCTCGCTTTGTCAATTTCAGACCGCCAAGAATATAGCCCTCCACACCGAAATTGCTATGATGACGGGCCGCGACGACGACGGCATATCGACGGAGGCCTCACCTTGCTGATCAAAGCCAACACCTATGCGGAAGTCTACGCGTCCCACCAATGGCGAGTACCGAAAAAGTTCAACATGGGTGTCGACGTCTGCGACAAACACGCTGTGGCGACGCCGGACAAGACCGCCTTGATTGTCGCCACGCTCGACGGCGACGCCACTCACTATTCCTTCGCTGCCATGCAGACGCTATCTAACAAGTTTGCCAATCTCCTTCGCGCCAAGGGCCTAGAGCGCGGCGATCGCTTCGGTATCTTGCTGTCGCAATCGGTCGAGGCGGCGATCGCTCATATCGCGGCCTGGAAGCTGGGTGCGGTCTCGATCCCACTATTCACGTTGTTCGGCGAGGAGGCGCTCGGCTTCCGTCTAGCCAACAGCGGTGCCCGGATGGTGGTCACCGACGAAGAACATCTGGCAAAGGTTGAGGCCGTTCGCGACGACTTACCGGAACTGGAGTTGGTACTGCTGGTCGACACCGTCAGCGACGGCAACGGAACTATCGACCTGTGGTCCGGCCTCGACGCTGCGTCTGGCGACTTTACCGTGATTGATACGACTAGCGAAGACCCATCATTTATCTCTTATACCTCAGGAACCACCGGTAACCCGAAAGGAGCGCTTCACGCGCACCGGACCATGCTCGGCCATTTGCCCGGTGTCGAATTCTTCCATGATTTTATGCCGCAGCCGGGAGATTTGATGTGGACGCCGGCTGATTGGGCCTGGATCGGCGGCCTGATGAACTGCCTGATGGGATCGTGGCATCATGGCGTCACCAACCTCGCCTATCGAGCACGCAAATTCGACCCCGAGGAGGCCCTGTATCTGATGGCCAAGTACGAGGTTCGCAATACTTTCATGCCGCCGACAGCCCTCAAGCTAATGCGCTTAGTTGCCGATGTGCCGTCTTACGGCGCTGTTCCCAGGACCGTCGCCTGCGCCGGCGAACCGATGGGAGCCGAGTTGCTGGAATGGGGACGCGAGGCCCTCAGTGTGACGATAAATGAATTCTACGGCCAGACGGAATGTAATCTGGTGGTTGCCAATTGCCAGGAAATTATGGACGTCAAACCGGGTTCAACGGGGTTGCCAGTTCCGGGCCACACCGTCACGGTGATCGATGACGATGGGAATCTGCTGCCCGCCGGTGAGGTCGGCGAAATTGCCGTTCGCCATCCCGACCCGGTGATGTTTTTGGAATATTGGGACAACCCAGAGGCGACCACCGAGAAATATCGCGGCGAGTGGTTGTTGATGGGTGACCAGGGCGCCAAGGACGAAGACGGTTACATCTGGTTCGTCGGCCGTGGTGACGATATTATCACCTCGGCCGGGTACCGGATCGGCCCGGGTGAGATCGAAGATTGTCTGACTAAACACCCAGCGGTGACGCTGGCTGCCGCGATCGGCGTTCCGGATCAGGTCCGCACCGAGCGTATCAAGGCCTTCATCGTGCTCCGCCAAGGCCATAACGACAACCCTGAGTTGGAGAAGGAAATTATGGATTTTGTCGCCACTCGACTATCGCCGCACGAGCGTCCGCGAGAGATCGAATTCGCTGATCAACTGCCGATGACGGCAACCGGAAAGGTCAAACGCAAGGATCTGAGGGATGCGGAGATCGCAAAACTCGCGGATTGATCCACCAGAAGGGCGGCACCCCAACCACGTCCAACGGTATGCGACCCCTAAGGCGACAGAGTCCTTTCGGTTGAAACTAAAAAAAGACCTCGGCCTTTCTTAGACTTGGGTCAGACTCACGGATTCAATGACAAAGCCGTCGTCCGGAGGAAATTGTTCGGTTACCAATCGTCGTGCTTCAGTTTCGTTCTTGGCAATGACATCGCGGACCTGCGTATCGGCCCAATAGTCGTCAAAATAACTGTGGCTTCGGTTTTCTTTAACCAAAGATCGGACTGCCTTGTTGAAGATCGAGACCTCGAAAACCTGCTGCCCATTAGTCAACAAATGCAACATTTTTTACATCCTTTAGCCGGTTTAAAGTTCTGATCCTCCCTCAGGTGCCTTCCCTTTTTACTGGCCTCCGCCGATGCCGATTGGACGCCCATAATTGGGTAGGTGTAAATCTTATAATGGAATTGTTAACAAAGGTTTACAAGAAGTCAATCCAAGTAATCGACTTCAAGTAAATGTTTATTTTTTTCGAACGTTGTCCAAATTTCTCCAGAGAGTTGAACGGGACCAACAGTGGTCAACCTTCGTCGATCTCCTCAACGGTGACGATGGTGAACCCTTCGATACGCGGATAACGGCGCTCGGAACGCATGCGAGCCTCGTGCTCGTCCTTGGCTTCGATTTCGATAAAGTGGGGATCGGCCCACTCGTCATCGTAACGCTTGTGGTGCTCGCCGACTTCGACTATCCGACGAACTTCGGTGTTGTAGAGTTGGACCTCAAATCTTTTCACCATTGTGGCCCTTTCCAGCACAGATATCCTGGTTATTGCTAACGTGACACTGTCACGAGATTAATAATACTCGGTCCAGTATCATCCATTACAAGAACAAACTTTAGCCCCACCGTGCAGATTATCACTAACACTCGGCACCCTGGTATGTTATCAGGGCTATGCAAACGAAGCTTCCAACAATCTTAGTGGCAGTCGGTTCACTGATCGTGGATTCGGCCGTCGCCACCGGTTTCGACGTTGGCTCCAACATAGTCCATACTGGTTGGGCGCTGGTGGTCCCGGGATCGTCATAACCCGGATATACGGTAACCCAGGCCAGCGTGCCAACCACGGTTTGTGGTGCGGTTAATGCGGAACCCCCTAAGGGTGGCGCAAGCGGCGATTAACGCGTCCGCGCCGGGGCCGAGAAATCAAATCCGCGTTGGGCCTTCGGTTACGGCTCGTTGATTTAGCGGACCGGTTTCCCTTACCGGGAGCACAAATACGCCCTTCTCAGCGACTATCATCGAGATCTCTGCATCTACTCACACCAATACCGCGATACGCCGGATGCATCGGGCCTGGTGCTGGGATTCGATTGCGGCAGTCCGCACCGGGGCCTGACGTTTTGGATCGCGGTCGAGGACAGCGAAATCATCGTCGACTGCTTTAATGGGCGTGAGCTCGTCGGTAATGCTTATACGCCGAAGATGGTCAGTATCGAACTGTCGGATGAAACCGTTGAGGTCTACACCTTCGTCGCCGATAGCGGCCACCACTTCT
>PTLJ01000107.1 GCA_002938045.1 Alphaproteobacteria bacterium MarineAlpha3_Bin4 | reverse complement strand
TCATCAAGACTCAACATCGCCAACGAGTGGACAGAAGGTCAACGCTTGGTCCATAGCGAGCACCCAGAATCGTCATCTACAATTGGCCGTGTGGGACATGAATGTCTCCAAATTCAGCAAGGCCATCCGCTAGGATGGCAAACTGGACGACCCAAACGTGTTGATCATCCCGCCGTAGAATTTCTTCTCGGAGAAAGCCTTAATAATTGACATTGAGCGCTGCCTGTTCTTTTTCATCGAGGTCATTTAGTGTAATTTTTCGGAAATTTATCGTGTTCTTCAATAATGTTGAGTGAGTTAGATGAGAGTCGCTAAATGGAATCCCGATAAGCATTCCCTTAAGGACATCCTTCTACTTGCATCTTTGTCATCCGAAGAACACCGTGAACTGGAGCTTAAATGTAGTTGGCGTGAATTCGACAAGCAGGAGAGGATCCTTGAAGGTGGGGACGATAATACAGACGTCTTCTTTTTGGTTTCTGGTCAGGCGCATGTCCTGAATTACTCGGGGTCAGGCCGAATCATCGAATATGCGACGCTCTATGTAGGAGACGTTTTCGGCGAATACGCAGCTATCGACGGCTTGACGCGATCCGCATGGGTGATGGCGTTGACGCCCTGCGTCGTCGCGGTCCTGCCGGGAAAGGTGTTCGTCGATACGGTGATCGCTCGTCCAGAGGTTTGCCTTGCATTGTTGCGCAAGTTTACCGGCATTATTCGATTGAGCGACGAACGCATGACCAGTTTCAGCCACTTGAGTGCGGAGCAGCGAGTTTGCCTGGAACTCATCCGGTTGGCTGAAATACACCCGGAGAGTTCTGAGGAACTAATCATCTCGCTAGCTCCGACCCAACGCAATTTAGCTCATGTTATTGGGACATCGCGAGAAACAGTCGCCCGCATTATCAGTCAACTCCGGCGTGAGGGTATAATCGAGTATGAAGGGAAAACTATTCATATCCGTCGACGAGGAGCCTTGGAAAAGCTCGCCCTATTTTGAGCGGATGCGGCGGGTTTGTTTGCTTTGACGGATGCTTTGGCGGCTTGCTCTGCCCATCCCTCATCTGGAACCTGGAGAACGAATCATGGCTACGGACCGATTTGGTAATTCACATGCACCGGGGCTCCCATACGCCCACGGCGAGTACATTCGTAGCAGTAAAGATGACCACGCTAAGCTGCGTCACGCATGGCGGTTCATCGAGCAGCGGGCGAGAGAGAAGGGACTGGACCAAGTCTATAATTTGTCAGGCCTAGACCGCCGTTTCGACGCTTTACCCGATGAAGCGGAAATGCTCGACGATGAATTGGCGCCAGCGTTGATGGTCGACCGGTTGAATGCATTGGCTCTCGATCATCTCGGTGGCAACTCATCAATACACGGAATTATGGCCATGAACCGCCAGACTGCGGCGGTATTGACGGCAACGCTTGTACTCGTCCGTCCTGGCGAAACAGTGATAGGCGTCTCCGCCACCGGCAGCCACAAATGTGTAGTTCACGCAGCAAAGCACGCTGGGGCAAATTTCATCGACACCGTTGGTCTTGGTCCTTTTGAAAAAGCAATTAAAGAGTCCAGCAACGTGACATTGGTGTCTATGACCCGACTCGCAGTGAGTTATGAAATTCTCAACGTCAAGGAGATTGAGCGGATCGTCGATCTCGCCCATGGCGTAGGCGCCAAGGTTCTGGTCGATGATGCCGGAGGCGCGCGTGTCGGTCCGGCGATATTTGATCAGCCCAAAATGTTGGAGCTTGGCGTCGACGTCGGCTCGACTGGTCTCGACAAATACGGCACGATCGGACCACGTATCGGACTGCTTGGCGGACAACGGGAGATCGTCGAAGAGATCCGAGCGCTCGCGTTCGATCTCGGCGTAGAAGCCAGGCCGATGCTCTATCCAACAATTATCCGCTCACTTGAGCAATACGACCCAGAGCGAGTGCGAGAACTAGTAGCAAGCACGAAGGTAGTGATTGCTGCGCTCAAGAAAAGACTTGGCAATAGAATCACCGAGACGCCCGTGATCGCGCGCCTTGACGGTGAGGATATTCTTGAAATAGCCATGGAGCGCGCGGGCCTTGCCGAACGGCCCATGGTGCCAGCGGAAGCCTCGGCAGGGCTTGCCATGCTACTACTCAGAGATTATGGCGTAATGACCGTCCATTTTGCAGGCCTGCCGCCGGGCACCTCTTCTATGCTCATCAAATTCATGCCACCGGAAACCCTTGCCCTCTTCGGCGGCGCCGGCAAGTTCGCCGATGCCGTCGACCAGTCCCTTGACCAGCTAGCCGGTGTGATTGGCGACCCCGCGGCCTTTCGTAGCCTGCTGTTTGGGGAGGAGGTTAACCCGTAGCCAAAGTGATCGTAGCAACCGACTACGGGCCTTAGTGGGTAAGGATCTTGGAGAGGAAGAGTCGAGCCCGTCCGCCGCGGGGCTCACCGAAGAATTCGTCCTTACCCGCGTCATCCTCGATGCGCCCCTCGTCCATGAAAACGACCCGGTCGGCCACCTGCTTGGCGAAGCCCATTTCGTGGGTGATAACCATCATGGTCATGCCCTCCTGGGCCAATGTCACCATCACGTCCAACACCTCGTTAATCATCTCCGGATCAAGGGCCGAGGTGGGTTCGTCGAACAACATGGCGATAGGATCCATGGCCAGGGCCCGGGCGATGGCGACCCGCTGCGCTTGGCCGCCTGAAAGGTGGGCCGGGTGCTTCGCCGCCTGATCAATAAGGTCGACCCGATCTAGTAGCTTCATACCACGTTCCTCAGCTTCATCCTTTTCCCTTTTCAGCACCTTCATCTGGCTGAGGCAGATGTTCTCAAGCACCGTCATATGAGGGAATAGCTCAAAGTTCTGAAATACCATACCAATTTGAGAGCGTAACTTAGGCAGATTGGTATCCTCGGCACCGACCGAGACACCGTTAACGGTAATGATACCTTCCTGGAACGGCTCGAGGCCGTTGACGCATTTTACCAGCGTCGATTTTCCCGAACCCGACGGCCCACAGACGACCACAACCTGGCCTTTGTCGACCTGGGTACTGCAATCGTCGAGGACTTGGAAGTCCCCAAACCATTTACTGACATTTTCGACTTCAATCATAGCGCATATTGCCTTCGCAGCCTCTTGACCCACATTGAGCTTATAAAACAGAGCACGAAATAAACGACCGCCGCCGTCAAGTACAACTCCAGCACTCGATTATCGCGCGTCGCAACCAGATCAGCCGCCGTCAGGAAGTCCTTGAGCCCTACTACATAAACCAGCGATGTATCCTGAAAGAGCACGATGGCCTGGGTCAAGATCACCGGAACCATGTTGCGGAAAGCCTGGGGCAGGACGATGGAGCGCGTAGTCTGCCACTGCGAGAGGCCAAGAGCCAGGCCAGCATGAACTTGCGGCTGCCTGATACTCTGTATGCCGGCGCGAATGATTTCGCAATAGTACGCCGCCTCGAACAGCGTGAATGCAATCAACACCGAATAGAGATCACCGATGGGGCGTCCGACCACGTAAGGAACGGCAAAATAGAACCAGAAGATGACCAGGATTAGAGGTGTTGAACGGAAGGCATCAACGTAACGCCCAGAAAATACGGAGAGCACCATGAACCGAGACAATCGCATGAGCGCCAGCACCGTCCCGAAAAGGATGCCACCAACGATGGCGACGGCTGTTAACAGCAGGGTGATCAGCATCCCCCTCCATAAGATGGGAGCCGCCTCGACGATGACCTGGAAATCAAAATCTGCAAACATGTTCAGCCACCACCCATAGCAATGGTCCCGGGAATGCGGACCTTCGCTTCGACGACGCGCATAACGGTGACCACAATCAGTGTCACCATCATGTAGAGAACAGTGGCGACGGTGAAAGCCTCAAAAATGTTGAAGGTGTACTCGGCAATTTGGCGACTTTGGGCCGTCAATTCCATGACGCCAATTGTCAATGCTACCGATGAATTTTTGAAGATACCCATAAAGTCACTGGTCAAGGGCGGGATAATTATGCGGTAGCTGACGGGCAGCAGTATGTAGCGATAGACCTGGACCCTCGTAAGGCCCGTAGCGAGCCCGGCGTGAGTCTGACCTAAGGGGATGGATTCGATGCCCGCACGAACCTGTTCGGCGGTTCGCGACGCGTGGTACATGCCGAGACAGACGATCGCAGTCCAGTATTCGGGCAGTGGCAGTTCGCGTTTGACCCAGCGCCCAGCATCCTCGGGCAGAAGTTCCGGTACGACGAAAAACCAAATGAACATCTGTACCAAAAGCGGTATGTTGCGGAAAATTTCCACGTAAGTAGTAGCTATGGCCCGCACCATGGGTTGGTTCACGGTGCGTGACACACCGATGACCGAGCCTAAGGAGATCGTGATCACCCAGGCACAGCAAGCAACAACAACGGTCCACCCCAGCCCTGAGACTATCCAGTCGAGATAAGGCTGGGCGCAGTCTGCTCCGGTATCAAAAGTCTGAGCCGCACCGCCGGCGGTCGCCGTGGTACCTCCGAATGTAGTTTCGCTGGTCCCCGTCGGATCATCCTCAGGCAATCTGCAAAGCAGGACCGACCAGTCCCAGTTGTATTTCATCTCCATCTGAAGACCGCCCTCGCCGCCGGATTAGGAACCCCGGGAGGCGCCTTAACGCCTCCCGGGTCAAGACTAGTAAGGCAGGGCCTGAACCTCGAACGCTACTTTTAGGTTCGAGCTAATCGGCATATTGATGTTAGTCGGGCCCGGATCAAACCACTTGTCGTAGATCTGCTGCATCTCGCCGGACCGCATCAGATCGGACAATACGGTGTTGCCTAATAGCTGCATGGCAGAATCGTCGCGCCGCACCATGATGCCGTAGGGATCGTAGCTCAAGAACCGCCCCACAACCTCCCACTTGGACTTGTCCTTGGACTTAGAAATCAAACCATAAAGCAGAGAGTGATCGGTGGCATAGGCGTCGACACGATCAGTCTCCAGAGCCAGCCAACCTTGCGGGTGGTCTTTGACCATGTGGTACTTAATTTTTAAGCCCTTTTGCTTGGCTATCCTTTTCACTGCTTTTTCGTTTGTGGTGCCCAGCGACAGCCCGATCGCCTTGCCATTGAGGTCCTCGATTTCCTTGATTCCCGACCCTTTCCTAACGGCGAGCTTAGTGCCGGTGATGAAAGTGACATGCAGATATGAAATCTGCTTAGAACGGGTCAGGTTGTTGGTGGTCGACCCGCATTCGATATCTATGGTCCCGTTGGCAAGCAGCGGAATACGGGTCTGTGAAGTGACCGGTACCAGCTTGACCTTAAGATTGGGCATATTAAGAGTTTTTTTGATTCTATCGATGATCTTGTTACAAAGATCGACCGTGTATCCGATCGGCTTTCCGTCCGATTGCATGTAGGCGAACGGAACAGAGTTTTCGCGATGGCCCATAACAATTTGTCCATTGTCCTTGATCTTCTTTAGAGTGCCGTAAAGTTCGGCAGCCGTGCCTTCAGTCGCTGCAAAGCTCCGTCTCATTATAGGGTTCCTATTTTCTAGATGACGCTAGCGTAGTTCAGAACGCTGTGGTTTGATTCAGAATCAGACTGTAAGTGCGCATCGATCCCGTGTCAGGGCAGTCATCTTGTCCTCGCCGGCCGCCTCTGAGTCCGCCCTCAGCAAACGCTCCAAGACATCAACAGCGAGTGGTGTCAGGCCACGCAACCGCATGTCGGCCACTTCCATTGCGGCGTGAGCCTTGGCGAGTGCGCGGTAAGATGCCTTCAGTCGCTGCAAAGCTCCGTCTCATTATAGGGTTCCTATTTTCTAGATGACGCTAGCGTA
>PTLJ01000106.1 GCA_002938045.1 Alphaproteobacteria bacterium MarineAlpha3_Bin4 | reverse complement strand
CAGTTCCATCTGATTCGCATAATATGCCGCTGTCTGGTCACTGGCATCGCCTTTCCAGGTTTTCATCCGTTCTGTCGTGCGGCCGGCCCCGGCAAGCACGCAGGCTCTCGACTTCTGCGAGCCGTGGAAGACATAGCCTTCTATCCCCAAGCGCCGCATTGCTAACTTGATCATTGTGTCAAAATTGATGATTGTCGAAGGGTGTCCGAAGAAGGAACAACCTCCTCCATATGAGGAAATCATGCCATGACCATGGAAACCGTACCCTGGATTGATCTGATTGGATTTTTTGGCGGCGGCGTGACGCTTTGGGGTATGAATCGAAAAACCATTATTCCGCTGCGCTTCGGTGCAGTCGGCGGCAATGCCGTATTCCTAATCTTCGGCCTGTTGGTGCCTAGTTACCCTACCTTGGTGCTGCACGCTCTTCTGCTGCCACTCAATTCCTACAGGGCCTGGCAGATGATTCGCTTGGTTCAGGAAATTCGCGTAGCGGCGGAGGGCGACAACAACCTCAATGCGCTGCTCCCTTACATGAGCACTATTCGTACGTCCGCCGGCAGCATTCTGTTCAGGAAGGATGACAAGCCGGACCGGATGTTCGTTATCAAAAATGGCACCGTCCATCTGGACGAGATTGGCGTGGACTGCAATCCCGGTGATGTGCTCGGCGAGATCGCTGTTTTCACCCCCGACAACCGGCGTACTTGCACTGCGATTTGCACAACTGATTGTGATCTCTTTATTCTGACCAACGACAACATGATCCAGCTCTATTACCAGAACCCAAAGTTTGGCATTTACTTAATGCGGATTGTCGTCGCTCGACTGTTAGCCAACTGGCAGGATGCCGAAGCCCGTGGCAGGTTGGTATGACTGGTCCGACCTGCGGCAAATTATTATTTGGGTGCGGCTGCCACTGAAAATGCTCGCGAGCGCCGAACGGACACGGCAGTTTAGCTTCGAGGGTGCATAGTGCATCCATCCAAGCGTCGTCCCATTGCTCAATGAGGCGTTCATGCCAATAGCGTATTAGGTTGTTCAAACGCAAAGCGTTGTTGAGGCTTACGCAGAAGCAGAACTACGTGGCTGTGGAGCGATAACAGTTGAAGGGTAGATGATCGACGTTCCGGTCACCATCTGCGCTCGGCGCTTACTTGACCGCCATGCCGCACTCGCGAGGCGCGATCAGAAGTAATCGTGGCACCTGGCGATTGGTGTCTACGTGCCGGACTGATTGTCCAACCGGGCCATCTCCATTTTATCTTTGTTTTTTGTGCCTGTCTGACTAGATCGAGCCGGGCAGACCAAAAGCTTCTTGAACTACCGGCTATAGCTTGCCAGAGGCGGTAGTTGGGTCTATAACCCGCCCAATTTTTACCGCCGCTGCAGAGGCGGCCGATAGCAGCTATCCATAATCCTTAATAATATTCTTGGGGAAAACTGACCGCATGGCTGTCGAAAGAACGCTTTCAATCATCAAACCAGACGCCACTCGCCGCCACCTTACCGGTCAAATCAACGCCAGGTTCGAAACCGCCGGGCTGCGAATTATTGCCCAGAAACGCATACAAATGACCCGCGCGCAGTCTGAGGGCTTCTATGCCGTCCACGCCGAACGAGCTTTTTATAACAATCTTTGCGATTTCATGTCATCGGGGCCGGTTGTGGTCCAGGTCTTGGAGGGCGAGGATGCGATCCAAAAGAATCGCGATATCATGGGTGCCACCAACCCGGCCAACGCTGAAGACGGCACAATCCGCAAGGATTTTGCCGAGAATGTCGAGGCCAATTCAGTACACGGCTCCGATTCGCCAGAGACGGCGGCTGAGGAAATCTCCTACTTCTTTTCACAGATTGAATTGATTGGCTGACCGCTCGACTCAGACTGGCGTCGGATTTATCAGCGCCTCAGCCGGCGCCTCGGCGCCGTCGATCATTACCCGCTCGCCTTCGATCGTCACTCGCCCCTCGGCGATCAGCCTCACGGCGTGTGGGTAGATACGGTGCTCCTGGACGAGGATCCGCGCCGCAAGTGTGTCGGCGGTATCGTCGTCATGAATTGGCACCGCCGACTGGTTGATGATCGGGCCCGTATCCATTTCCCGGCGCACGAAATGGACGGTGCAGCCGGAAAACCGAACCCCAGCCTCAATTGCCGCGGCTTGAACGTCGAGGCCCTTGAAGGCCGGCAGCAAAGACGGATGGATGTTGATTAAGCGGTCGCGCCAATGGTCAACGAATTCATCCGACAGCATCCGCATGAAACCGGCTAGACAAATCAGCTCGGCGCCGGCGGCCGTGATCTCGCGTGTCATTTCGGAGTCAAAGGCGCGGCGGCTGTAGTAGTCCCGGTGTTCGATGACGCGGGTTTGAATGCTGGCCTTTGTCGCGCGTTCAAGTCCCTGCGCGCCGGCGATGTTGGAGATCACAAGCGCGATCTCGGCTGGATATCTGGGCTCGGCGCAGGCGTCGATCAGGGCTTGTAGGTTGGAGCCACGACCGGAGATCTGGACGGCGATCTTCAGGCGTTCCATACGCCGCTCGCGTTATCGATGCGGATGCTGGGTTCGCCACCGTTGGCATCAACGACAGCGCCGATGGCGAATACCGTATCACCGGCATCGCGAAACACCGTCGTCACGGCCCCGGCGGCCTGCGGCGCGCAGACGATGGCCATCCCGATACCGCAGTTGAACGTACGCGCCATGTCTTCCACTGCGACGCTGCCAGCCCTGGCGAGCCAGTGGAAAATCTCGGGTACCGGCCAGCTGGTGGCGTCGAGCGAGACCCCAAGACCACTGGGCAGCACGCGCGGAATGTTCTCCAGTAAGCCACCGCCGGTGATGTGGGCGAGGGCCTTGACGCCGCCGCCGGCGATCGCCGTCAACGCACCCTTGACGTAGATTCTAGTCGGATCGAGCAGCGCCTCGCCCAGGCTTCGCTTGGCATCGAAGGGCGCTGAATCGGAGTAATCTAGCCCGGCCTGTTTGACGATCCGGCGGACCAGCGAGAAGCCGTTTGAATGGAGCCCGTTGGAAGCAAGGCCGAGAACAGCGTCGCCGGCGGCGACGTCGGCGCCGGTGAGGAGGCGATCGCGCTCGACAGCACCGACGCAAAAGCCTGCGAGGTCGTAAACTTCGGCATCGTAAAGGCCCGGCATTTCCGCTGTTTCACCACCGATCAGCGCGCAGCCAGCGCGGCTGCAGCCCTCGGTTATGCCGGTGATGATCTCTTTCATGGCGGCAACCTCGAGACGTCCGGTAGCGATGTAATCGAGAAAGAACAATGGCTCCGCGCCTTGGACGACGAGATCGTTGGCGCACATGGCGACGAGGTCGATACCGACCGTGTTGTGGCGGCCGGTCGCGCCAGCGATCAGCAGCTTGGTGCCAACTCCGTCGGTGGCCGCGACCAGAAGCGGGTCCCGGTAACCCGCAGCCTTGGCATCGAAGATCGCTCCAAAACCGCCCAAATTAGATTTCACACCTGGCCGGTTGGTGGTGTCGGCGAGCGGCTTTATGGCGTCGACCAAAGCGGCGCCGGACTCAATATCGACGCCGGCGTCTTTGTAGCTGAGGCCGTTGCGATTGTCGGAGGCGGTAATGGCTTCCTCCCACGGCGAGCTATGCTAGGTTACCAATCCTTCGAGACGAAAGAAGATAATGTATCGGAGACTGTTTGCAATCATCGATATCCGCGGCTTTCGGCAGCTGACCGGTGGTTTGGTCGCTGCGTCGATGATCGCGCTCGGTGGTGCGGCTGGCACTGCCGAGTTGAGCGTCTATGAGGTTCGCGACGTCGCCGTCGACGTCACCGCCGAAACTGCTGCTAGGGCACGCGAGCAAGCGCTCGCTGCAGGCGAACATATGGCCTTTCGGCGATTACTGGAACGCCTTACGCTGCGCGAGGATCACGCTCGGCTGCCCGAGTTAGAACAACCCGAGATCACCGAGTACGTGCAAGATTTCTCGGTCGCCGACGAAAAAACGTCGGCCGTCCGCTACCTTGCGCGACTCAATTTCCGGTTCAAGGCTCAGGAGGTGCGGGGCTTGCTGCACGATTTTGAACTGCCGTTCGCCGAGACCCCGAGTAAGCCGGTCCTGGTGCTGCCCGTCTATCAGGCGGCCGGCGCCTTGGTGTTGTGGGATGACCTGAATCCGTGGCGAGAGGCCTGGAAACAAAACGCACCGAAGGGTGGCCTGGTGCCGATGCTGTTTCCGCTCGGGGATCTCGCTGACATCGCGTCAATCGGCGCCGGCCAGGCAATCGAAGGTGACCGCCAGGAGTTGGCGGCGATCGCCCGGCGCTACCGGATGAGCGACGTTATCGTCTGTTTCGCTGTGCAGCGGCTGGACGCCGCCGTTGCCCGGCGCCAGATCGAGGTTTACGTCGCGCGTTACGGCGCCAGTGGTGACCGTGAACCGTACTCGTTGGTCCTGCGTCAGGATGTCGGCGAGACTATTGAAGCCCTGTTGAAACGTGCCGCGGCCACCGTCGCGTTCCATATAGAGGACGAATGGAAACGCCAGAACCTATTGAGGGTTGATAGCATCGACATCGCCACCGTCACGGTGCCTATCAGCGGGCTCGCGAATTGGCTTGCGATGCGCCAAAGGCTCAGCGGCGTCGCTGTCATCCGCCGTATTGAGTTGATCCTATTGTCGCGTGACGAGGTGCGGGTCAATCTATATTACATTGGCGACACTGAACAACTCGCCCTTGCCCTCGACCAGTCTAATTTGACCCTGATCAAGGAAGAGGACGAATGGGTTCTCAACCCCGCAGGAACCGTGCCGGGTAAATTGTGAGCGTGGCCACTTGAACATTCCCAACACCATATCCCTGGCCCGGTTGTTCGCCGTTCCGGTAATTGTCTGGCTGATTCTGCAGCAACACCTGGTGCCGGCGTTCTGGTTAAGCCTAGTGGCGGCGCTGAGCGACGCCGTCGACGGTATCGTCGCCAAGCACTTTCAATCGGAAACCGTGCTCGGCGGCTATCTTGATCCTATCGCCGACAAGACTCTACTGGTGTGCGGCTACGTCACCCTCGGGCACGAAGGCTACTTACCAGTATGGTTGGTGATCATGGTCGTCTTCCGCGACGCGCTGATCATCGGCGGTGCGCTGTTGTTCCAGACCATTACCAGCACGCTCAACATGCAGCCGCTGCTGATCAGCAAGGTCAACACTTTTTGTCAGTTGGTGATGGCCGTCGGTGTGCTCGGCGTCGCGGGCTTCGCCGTCGAGGATCACGGCCTGAGCGAGCTGATGGCATATATCGTCGGCACGACAACGCTGGCGTCGGGCGGCGCTTATGTGGTGCTATGGACCCGCCGCGCCGGTCAGATCGTGGATAGTCGTATGGACATGAGCCGGGAGGAGGGAGATTGAGCCACGAGCGCCAAACTCTGTTCTGGCTGGCGGGGCTGGTCGTTTTCAGCCTACTTCTGGGCCTGCTGAGCCCGATCTTGCTGCCGTTCGTCGCCGGCATGGCGATCGCCTATTTTCTTGACCCGGTGGCCGACCATCTTGAGGAGAAGGGCATCTCTCGAGGGTGGGGAACGGCGTTGATCCTGTTCGCCTTCTTCATCGCTGCGGCCGCCATCCTGATGCTGCTGTTGCCTTTGCTGCAAGGTCAAGTCGTCGAACTGGCGGCGCTTGTTCCGGGTTTTGTCGAATGGCTGCGCAGCCAGGTTGAACCATACCTGGAGCGACTGCAGGCCGATCTTTCGGCGGATGCTTTCGACAAGATCCGCACCGCAGCTGGCGCCTTTGCTGGTGACGTGGCGAAATGGCTGACTGGTGTCATCGGTCGTATCTGGAGCGGCGG
>PTLJ01000105.1 GCA_002938045.1 Alphaproteobacteria bacterium MarineAlpha3_Bin4 | reverse complement strand
TAGCGCTTCGGTTTCAGAAGTCGCAGTTAGACTATTGAGCGGAGATTGAGTGATGCCAGCTAGAAATCACACACAGTGGAAAGAAGTCCCCGGGCAACTCAAACCCGGCCAGTGGGTTGACAGCCGCATTTATTCCGACCCAGACATTTTTGAAGAAGAGTTGGAGAAAATCTTCAAGAAGGTATGGGTTCCTGTTTGCCACGAGTCTGAATTGCCAGAACCTTACAGTTTCCGGACTTCCTCGATTGCACGGGAACCGATCATTGTAGTCCGTGGCACGGACAACCAGGTGCGCGCCTTTTTAAATGTCTGCCCGCATCGCGGTATGATGATTGAACGTCAACCGGCTGGATCCTTCCTTGAAGGCCGGCCTTCGGGCAACCCTAAGCACATGACCTGCATGTTCCACGGCTGGCAGTTTGACATGAAAGGTAACTGCGCTTTCATCACCCGAGGCGAAGATGGCTATCAAGAGCGTTTAAAGAAAGAGCATGTCGGCCTGCGACGCCTCCGTTGCGAAGTTAAGTTTGGCGGCTTCATTTGGGTGACCCTAAACGACCAGGTGGAGCAGACGGTCGAGGAGTGGGCTGCCGGATGCTTCGATTGCATAAAGGACGCCATCGACACAGAGCCGCTTGAAGTGTTCCACTATCATAAGGCCATCATCGGCACAAACTACAAGCTTTGGCATGACACCAACAGTGAGTTCTACCACGACTACATGCACTACCATAACCGAGTGACCGGATTTAACGACGAGTACTTCGCGCGCAAGAACGTTCCTTTCGATAATGGCCACGTGAACGTCAATAGCTTTGAAGTGAAATACGACGAATACGACGGTTTTGAATCGCGCTCGGAATTGTCGTTTCCAAAATTTCCGCCTAACCAGTGGTACATGGTCGATTTATTCCCGGGCATGAACTTCAACCTGCGCGGCTCGGCGTTCAGATCCGACGTCGTGACGCCTCTGGCGCCCGACAAGGTGATGATCGAATTCCGTGGCCTCGGCCTTAAGAGTGACACGCCCGAGGAACGCATGATAAGAATTGAGCACCACAACACCATTTGGGGGCCGTTCGGCCGCAATCTGCACGAGGATCTGATCGCCGTCACCGGACAGGGTTCAACCATGAAGACGGGATCCGAGCCTCGGCGCATCCTTCATGGCCGGGTTGAGGATGAGTACATCCATGATGAAAACGGCGTGCGCCACTTCTATGACCATTGGGGCAAGTGGATGAACCGACTACCCAGTGATCCCATGAAAGAATACATGGTGGCCGCGGAATAAAGCGCTGTGCCAGACAAATTCGAAGGCGAAAGCCATGAGCGCAAATGGAACCAAAATTGCCGAGGCAGTCAAGGATACCATCTATCGATCATGCCTACTGCTTGATGACGAGAAGTGGGACGGCTTTTTAAGTCTTTGCGACGAGGCCTTCAAATACACTATCAAGGCGTACAGCCCGGAAATCAGCCGCGACATGACTTACTTCTCGGGCAACCGTGAAGAACTCGCAACCATGTGCGGGATGCTGCCCAAGCATAACACAGACCATTCGCCCCTAAAACGGCACGCGACAGTCTATACGGTCGACGTTGAAGAGGACGGCGAGGATGCGACGTCGGTAACTTCGCTGGTCGTTTATCAGAACATGTATGACGGCATTAATTCTCACATCGATGCCGGCGAGAACCGCTTGTTTTTGATCGGCAAGTATATTGATAAGTTTAAGATGGACGGTGAGACAGCGCGGTTTGTCGAGCGCGAGGTTCGGCTCGATACCCGCCGCCTCGATAAGGGTTCCCATTTTATTGTCTGAGCTGGAAAGAACCGGCTCCGCTAGATAGACGCTTTTGCCTACGTGCACGTATTTAATGGTTTCCTGATTGTGCAATACATAACAGCAACGTTATTAAAGCCCGATAAATTTACGAGGCTCAGATATGACTTGGCAAAAGGTATGTGCGGCGGATGACATTGCAAATAACACACTACAGAGATTTGAAGTCGATGGCGTTGCAATAGTTGTTGCCAACTATGGCGACGGCTTTCAGGCCATAGCGCCATATTGTCCGCATATGGAGGAACCTCTCCACGAGTCGGGCATATTGGAAACCAGCGGGGTTCTCACGTGTTCCAAACATTTGTGGCAATGGGATATCCGTACCGGTGAAATGGTGGGGATGGCAGAAAAATCACTGCTCTGCTACGAAATTAAAGTCGAGGCAGGTGATGTTCTTATTAATCTGGAGAAGGAACTGGTTTACGAATATGACGAAGAAGACGAACTCGATGACGACGATTTTTTCAACTAACTCACAATACAGCCGACAAAGTCAGTAGGCTAAAATCTTTTAGAAGTTTTTTCCCAGCATATAAACCAAGATGAAAATCAAGGTTCAAACTAAGGGCGGCAGTTATGATTTTGATTGCGGTCCAGAAGAATCACTTCTTTACGCTGGACTGCGCAATGGCTTGTCGTTGCCTTACGAATGCGCGACTGGCACTTGTGGTACTTGCCGAGCGCGGGTGGTGGAGGGCAAAACCCACCTGGAATGGGCTGACGCGCCCGGAATGTCTTACGTCAAGCAGGAAAAGAAAGAGATCTTAATGTGCCAGACTAGAGCTCGCGGTGATTGTACTCTGCGGGTTCCTGGCAAGATGACAGGTGAAATCAAGCGGGATAGGTGGCCTTCGTATTTCGTCGGGCAGGTAAATAATTACCGACTTGTAACGCACGACGTCTCACTATTTGATGTCAAATTAGACAAGCCTACGTCTTTTGACGCAGGTCAGTTCGTATTGCTCGAAAGTGACGAGGTTGTAGGGACTCGAGCCTACTCGATGGTCAATTACGACCGTGAAACAAACAAGCTCGTATTCGTCATCAAACGCAAGCACGACGGAAAATTTTCGGATTGGATTTTTGACAATAATGTAGAGGGGAAGTCTATCAAAATTTTTGGGCCGCTTGGGTGCGCTACGTTTCATCCGAAAGAGAATAAAAATATCCTCTGTATCGCTGGCGGATCAGGGATTGCCGGGATGATGGCAATTGTATCGCACGGCTGTCAGAGCAGTTATTTTAAAACTCACAACGGCTTCATCTTTTTCGGGGTACGTTCTAAGAAAGACATTTTTTTCCTCGAAGAGCTCTCCAATTATGTAATGAAATATCCTGAGAATCTGGAGGTAACTATTGCGCTATCAGAAGAAACTAACGCTACTGGACTGCAAGAATGTTACCAAAACCTTCGTTTCGCGACGGGCTTTGTTCACGCGGTAGTCTCCGAGCATATGACAGACAAATACTTGGATATGCTCGCCTATGTAGCGGGACCGCCTCCGATGGTAGATAGTGCTCTGAGGATGTTAGTTCTTGAAGCTAAATTTCCGGGAACAGATATCCGTTATGACAAATTCACTTAAGCTAGGAAATAAGATCAGATCCAATACTCGGCCACGACACCGAGGCTATGGAGGCATTTCAAGTGACCGAAAAAGCTGGGTTTAGGTGCCAGACCGGTATGTAAAAATGATTCGGAAAAGTTGGCGTTATCGGAATGGCTTGGCTGGTGTTATGGAATAAGAGCCCAGCTGTTCTATATAATTGCAGCCTGTTAATTTCCCTCTGCTCACTTCGCATAATAAAGACTGGTGCTTTGGGCATAGAGGCAACTCAATGATCTCTCCTCTACAGAGATTTCTTGTTTTTATGAAATATGACGGGCTCAGTAATGTTAACTGAAACCGATTTTGACCCTAATCAGCTGGTTCGTGATTACGGCAATATCGAAGCCGAGGTTAAAGCCTGTCGGCAGAGTGCTGCTTTATTTGATTTTTCCTTCATCTTGTCGGTCTGTGTTTCCGGTCCTGATGCCCTGAAGGCCATCGCCCGAATCACAGAGCGCCGTCTCGATGATATGGCGCCGGGAAGCATACGCTACGCGCTTTCTTGCGGTCCAAACGGCTATCTCAGGTCCGACCTGACCATTTGGAACGAGGGGGGCGGTCGATACACGGTGATGAGTGGCCACCCAGATGATGTTACCGATCTTGTCGAACAGACGCGTACCAAGGGAAAAGATAGCTCGGTTGCGTACCTAAACGACGCGACCGCCGTCTTTTCCGTGCAGGGCCCGGATTCTTTTCAAGCGCTTGATGGCTTGGTCGACGGAAAGCGGCTTCGGGTCTTGCCTTATTTTGGCTTCGCCGTATTCGATATGGGTGGAGTTCCCTGTTGCATCGGTAGGCTTGGCTACACCGGCGAACGTGGGTTCGAAATCATCCTTCCAGTCGAACATCGCAAAAGGCTATGGGAGCAACTTGCACAGCGTGCTCAGCCAGCCGGTTTCGCCGCTGCCGACTGCCTGAGAATCGAAGCAGGGTTCGTGCTTTTCGCAAATGAATTTCGATTGCCCGTTACGGCTAGGGACGCCGGGCTTGAGGCATTCTGTGGGAGCGATGCTGCCCCGCCACGGTTCCGGCTCATTTGTTTTCGTGCCGAAACCGAAGAGCCACCGATTTTATGGCGCCCTAGTAAGGATTTAGTGGCACCGGTCTCCGGCACTATCGCTATTACCTCGGCCTGTCATAGCAAACTTGCCAGCAGGACCATCGGGTTGGGGTATGTCCCTGTGACGGGAACTCAACCCAGTCAGCCGTTCAGCGATCCCAGTGGCCAGTTCCAGGACGTGCACGAGGTGCCTAAACCGTTTTATGACAGGCCCAAGCGACGACCACGGGGGGCCTGGAACTGAGGTTGCGTCTTCAAGACAAGCCGCTAAACGATGCCTATCAGGTTTGGACTTCATCGCTCAACGGCATGAGATGAATTCCCTTTGCGAGAAGTGACGCGCTAATTCTCTTTTCGGCCGCTAGATCGTTTCGTTGGGCGACATGGGTGGGCACGGTCATGAAAAGTGGTGAATCCGGCACCCCATCCACGGCGATAGCGACGCTTGTCTGGTCGCCGAGCGGTACAAACTCCGCAATGATGCCGGAAACCGGGTTCTCTTTTTCGCCTCTGGACGGGCGATCAGGCCGGTGAAGAATGACGCGGGCATTCGGGATCGCCCATGTTACGGAGCTCCCTTCGGGGAAATTCGGCCGATACGATGTTTCCAACGTATAAGGCCCCCAACCCAAGAAAGTTCGGTCATTGCTGACCCCGTGTTCCATCACTCGTCCTTCAAAGGTGTTCTTCAATCCCACCAACCGCGCGATTTCTGGTGTAGCCGGCTTCACCATGACGTCGAAAGGTGGTCCCTCCTGTAGCGTCTTCCCGCGATGAAGGATGCATAGGCGATCCGCTAACAGCGCCGCTTCGTCCAGATCGTGAGTCACCAGTATGACCGGCATCCGCAGTTGGCGGCGCAGATCGGCGAGTTCCCGGTAAAGCCGCTGGCGTGTTGCCTTGTCGACGGCGGAAAAAGGCTCGTCGAGCAGAAGAACGTTGGGGTCGCGGGCAAGCGCCCGGGCCACGGCCACGCGTTGTTGCTGGCCGCCAGAAAGTGCTGCGGGACTGCGATTTTCAAGCCCGCCGAGATTGACGAGACCGAGGAGTTCACCGGCTCGCGCCCGGCGCTCCGAATAGGGCCGATCCCCAAGCGCCTCCATAACATTCTTGATTGCCGAGAGGTGCGGGAACAGCGCGTAGTTCTGGAAAACGATCCCAACTCGCCGTTGCTGAGGCGTACGGTCGACGGCGTTGGCGGCGTCATACCAGACTGCGTCACCATATGTGATCTCACCACGCTTCGGTCGATACAACCCGGCGATGCTGCGCAGAACCCTCGATTTTCCGCTTCCCGATGGGCCGACCAGAGCGAGGATTTCCCCGGTGGCGCAGGACAATTGGAC
Organism: Alphaproteobacteria bacterium MarineAlpha3_Bin4; assembly: GCA_002938045.1. Classification (GTDB taxonomy): domain Bacteria; phylum Pseudomonadota; class Alphaproteobacteria; order Rhodospirillales; family Casp-alpha2; genus PTLJ01. The sequence continues at coordinate 120 of PTLJ01000105.1, read as the reverse complement.
GTCCAAACGGAACGGCCCGTCATCCTGCAGGGCGACGGCCAGTTTCGCGCCCATGTCAGGTATTCTTCCGCCCGACCGAAGATGTCGCCGAGTAAGTGATACCAATAGCGGTGAGGGCAA
>PTLJ01000104.1 GCA_002938045.1 Alphaproteobacteria bacterium MarineAlpha3_Bin4 | reverse complement strand
TGACAGCCGCGTCGGCTTTGTAATCTCGGGTGACCTCGCTACTGCCGTCAAAGGTGCGAGCAAGCAGGCCAAGAAGGACAAGCTGGCAGACGCTGTGGTGCTGTTGTCGCCGGCATGCGCGTCTTTCGATCAGTTTACCGACTTCGAGGCGCGAGGCGACGCCTTTCGCAATATCATCGAGAGGCTACCCGGCAAGCATCTCGACCCGTTCGAGGCCCCGGGACTGTTTCCGGGCACCGCCGGCGAGCCGGAAGACAGGGAGCGATTCTGATGGTGACCTTCGCGCGCACCGATACGAGTGTCGTCGGCCACTGGTGGTGGGCCGTCGACCGCTGGGCCATCGCTGCCTTGATCTCGCTCGTTGCTATTGGGGCCGTGTTGGCGCCTGCGGCGTCGCCGCCGGTGGCCGAGCGCCTCGGCTTCGATACCTTCTATTTCGCCCGTCGCCAGATTGCCTTCCTCGGCATCGGCATCGTTGTCATGCTCGCAGTATCTTTCCTTTCGGCACGCGGCATCCAGCGGCTCGCCGTCGTCTGCACTGCGACCAGCATCGCCCTGATGGTGGCAACGCTGAATTTCGGTGACGAAATCAAGGGGGCGACGCGCTGGCTTTACGTCGGCGGCTTGTCGATGCAACCGTCGGAATTTGTCAAGCCCGGGTTCGCTGTCGTTGCCGCCTGGCTGTTTGCGGCCCAGCGTCTCGACAGCAAGGTTCCCGGCTACGCCGTCGCAACCGCCTTGTTCGCACTCGTCACCGGGTTGCTGTTGTTACAGCCGGACGTCGGCATGGCAATGGTCGTTGCGGTGGTATGGGGGACTCAGTTCTTTGTAGCCGGCCTGCCTTTGATCCTGGTGTTGGCGATCGCGCTGGTGTTTATCGCTGGCAGTGTTGCCGCCTACTTCGTCTTCGACCATGTCCAGGCCCGCGTCGACCATTTTTTCGACCCCACCGCGGGCGAGAAGGGTCAGGTAGAACGTGCGCTGGACGCGTTCCAGAACGGCGGCTGGGCCGGCCGCGGGCCCGGTGAGGGTCGGGTCAAGGAAGCGCTGCCGGAAGCCCATGCTGATTTCATCTTCGCCGTCGTCGGTGAGGAGTTCGGGCTGATTGCGTGCCTGATCGTGGTCGGGTTGTTCGCCTTTGTCTTGCTGCGCGGCTTCAACCGCGTGTTCCGCAATGACAATCTGTTTGTGCTGCTCGCAGTCACCGGGCTGCTGGTCCAGTTCGCGGTACAGGCGATCATCAACCTGGCCTCGACCGTGAATCTGATACCGCCAAAGGGAATGACGCTACCGTTCCTCTCCTACGGCGGCTCGTCGACCATCGCTCTTGCATTGAGCATGGGCATGATGCTGGCGCTGACTCGCGAGGCCCCGGCACCGAGAGGAGGGCGGTCGTGACTTCCAGAGAGCGTACTCTGATCGTCCTCGCCGCCGGTGGCACCGGCGGGCACGTGTTTCCGGCCGATGCGCTGGCTAACGAGCTGGCTAAGCGGGGTTGCCGCCTGACGCTGGTAACTGACCGCCGCGGCGGCGCCTTCAGCGGGTTTTTGACCAAGGTCGAGACCCATCGCGTGCTGGCCGGGGGCATCGCCGGCAAGAGCTTCGCGCGGCGTTTGCAGAGCGCACCGGAGTTGGCGATCGGCGCCTGGCAGGCGTGGCGGCTGCTGAAGCGCTTGCGCCCAGCGGCGGTGATCGGGTTTGGCGGCTACGCCTCGATGCCGACCATGCTGGCGGCGTGCTTCGGCGGCTACCCAACGGCGATCCACGAGCAGAACGCTGTTCTCGGTCGCGCCAACCGCATGCTGGCGTCTAGGGTCGAACATATCGCCACTTGTTTTGAAAGCGTCGACGGCCTACCTCCCGGTGCCGAGGCGAAGGTGGCGCAGACCGGCATGCCGGTGCGTCCAGCTATTGCCGCCGTTCGCGAGCGCCCGTATCCGGAACTCGACGACCGCTCGCCGGTCAACATCCTGGTGTTTGGCGGCTCGCAGGGCGCGCGCGTGTTCAGTGACGTCGTGCCAGAGGCCATGAACCGACTCGACAACAGCGTCAAAGCGCGGCTCAGGATCATTCAGCAATGCCGGTCCGAAGACCTAGAGCGGGTCGGTGCCGCCTACGCCGGTTTCGGTATCACGGCCAAGCTCGACAGCTTTTTTACTGATATCCCGGACCGTCTAGCAGCGACGCATCTCGTCATCGCCCGCGCCGGCGCCTCGACGGTGGCGGAGGTCACCGCCGTTGGCCGGCCGGCGATTCTAGTGCCGTACCCTTACGCCATCGACCACCATCAGGACCGCAACGCCTACGCCATCGACACTGCCGGCGCTGGTTGGCTAATGACGGAGCAGGCGTTCAATAAAGCAACGCTTGCCAGCCGCCTCGATTCTTTAATCGGATTGCCAGCGATTTTAACCAAAGCGGCCGAATGCGCGAAGGCGGTCGGCCGTCCCGAGGCGGTTCAAAGCCTTGCCGACATAGTCATCGACATGTTTCCCAAAGGCGGCACCAACGGTGGCGGATCGGTGCCGCGGAAGCTGGCCGCATGAGGACGCTCCCGCTCAACATCGGTACCATCCATTTCGTCGGCATCGGCGGCATTGGTATGAGCGGCATTGCCGAGGTCCTGCACACGCTCGGCTACGAGGTCCAAGGTAGCGACGTTGTCGACAATGCCAACGTTCAGCGTCTGCGCGAAGTTGGCATAAGCATCGACGTTGGCCACGATGCCGACAACCTGGGCACGGCAAAGGTGGTCGTGACTTCGACCGCCGTCAAGGACGATAATTCGGAGGTCACCGCAGCCCGCAAACGCATGATTCCGGTCGTCCGCCGGGCCGAAATGCTGGGCGAGTTGATGCGGCTCAAGTGGTCAATCGCTGTCGGCGGCACACACGGCAAGACGACTACGACATCGCTGGTGGCGGCGATTTTGGATGCCGCCGAGATGGATCCGACCGTGATTAACGGCGGCATCATCAACGCCTGGGGGTCGAACGCGCGGCTCGGTGCTGGCGAATGGCTGGTCGCCGAGGCGGACGAATCGGATGGCACCTTCCTCAAATTGCCGGCGACGATCGCCGTTGTCACCAATATCGACCCCGAGCATCTTGACCATTACGGCTCCTTTGACAATCTGCGTGAGGCCTTCAAAGGCTTCATCGAGAACCTGCCGTTCTATGGATTTGCTGCGCTTTGTATCGACCACGCTGAGGTGCAGGCGATGATCCCGCGCGTCTCGGACCGGCGCATCGTCACCTACGGATTTAGTCCGCAGGCCGAAGTTCGCGGCGTTGGCCTCGAGGCCGACGCAAACGGCACCCGCTTTGACGCCGTAATAGCCAAACACAAGCTGGGCAGCGAGAGAGTAATGGAGGGATTGTACCTGCCGATGCTCGGCAAACACAACGTCGAGAACGCGCTCGCGGCCATCTCCATCGCCGTCGAAATGAACATCGACGACACCATCGTGCGCCGGGCGCTGGCCGAGTTTGAAGGGGTAAAGCGGCGCTTCACGAGGACCGGAGAGGTTGGCGGGGTGACGATAATTGATGACTACGGCCACCACCCTGTCGAAATCTCTGCTGTGCTCAAGGCGGCTCGGCAAGCGGCCGAGGGCCGCGTGATCGCGGTCGTGCAGCCGCACCGCTATACGCGGTTGCACAACCTGTTCGAGGAATTCTGCACGTGCTTCAACGATGCCAATGCGGTCATCGTCGCTGACGTGTACGAGGCTGGCGAGACGCCAATCGAGGGCATAAACCGCGATGCCCTGATCGCGGGCTTGCGTCATCACGGCCACCGCGAGGTCGAGCCCTTGCCCGGTACGGAATGCTTGGCCGAGATGATCGCCGGTATGGCCAATCCGGGCGACATGGTGATCTGTCTCGGTGCCGGCAGCATCACCGCCTGGGCCAATGCGCTGCCTGGCCAGTTGGACCAGTTGCACGCACGTGGGAAGGAGGCAGCGAATGATGTCCGCTAAACGCATCGCGCCCCGCTTGATCCAACGTTTGCCTGGGGTCCGCGGCAGCCTTGAGGAAAACCTCGACTTGGCACGCTTCACTTGGTTCAAGGTCGGTGGCCCGGCGGAGGTTTTGTTCCGACCAACCGATGCCGACGACCTCGGTAAATTTCTCGCCGCGAAGCCGGCCGATGTGGCGGTGACCGTAATTGGCGCGGCGTCGAACCTATTGGTTCGCGACGGCGGTGTCGCCGGTGTCGTCATTCGCGTCGGTCGCGGCTTCGCTGACATCGCTGTCGACGGCGACGAGATCACCGCCGGCGCTGGCGCCGCCGACATCAATGTCGCGCGCCGTGCCCGCGACGCCGGCCTCGCTGGGCTCGAGTTCATGGTCGGCATCCCGGGGACCGTCGGCGGTGCTCTGACTATGAACGCCGGTGCCTACGGTCGTGAGATGGCTGATGTTGTTGTTTCTGCCGAGGCCATCGGCGCCGATGGCGAACAACACCGCTTGACGGCTGCTGAGCTTGGTTTCTCCTATCGCCATTCTACCGCCGCCGGGAATTGGATCTTCACCGCCGCCCGCTTGCGTGGCGTGCCCGGGGACGTGGCAGATATAGAGCGGCGGATGGCTGAGATCCAGGCCGAACGTGAAACTACGCAGCCTATTAAGACGCCGACCGGCGGTTCAACCTTCCGCAACCCGCACGGCGTGAAGGCCTGGCAGTTGATCGAGCAAGCCGGCTGCTGTGGGCTCCAGCGTGGCGGCGCCGTGGTCTCTGGCAAGCATTCCAATTTCCTGGTCAACGTCGGCGGCGCTAACGCCTCCGACCTTGAAGAACTCGGCGAAGAGATTCGACGCCGGGTCGAGGCCGAGACCGGCGTCGTCCTAGAATGGGAAATCCACCGTATCGGAACAACCGCCGAAGGCGCGCCTGAGGAGGTGCCGTCATGACCCGCCACATCGCTGTTCTGATGGGCGGATGGTCGGCCGAGCGCGAGGTCTCACTGGTTACCGGCGCCGCCTGCGCAAATGCCCTCAAGAGCGCCGGCTTCGTTGTCACCTCGATCGATGTGCAGCGCGACATGGGGTCCCTGCTGACGCGGCTCTATCCGAAGCCCGACATCGTTTTCAACGCGCTGCACGGCCGATACGGCGAGGACGGCTGCGTCCAGGGCCTACTCGATATCGTCGGCATTCCCTATACCCATTCTGGGCTGCTGGCCTCGGCCTTAGCTATGGACAAGCCGATGGCCAAGTCGCTGTTCGCCGCCGCCGGCATCCCGGTCGCGGAACATGTCATAGTGAGTAGCGACGAGGCGCGCGCCGTTGACGTCATGGAACGTCCCTATGTGGTTAAACCGTTGAACGAGGGTTCCAGCGTCGGCGTCCACATCGTCCGCCGGAGTGACAACACGCCGCTGTTTGAGGAATCAGGCTGGCCATACGGCGAGCGGGTGATGGTTGAGAAATTTATCGACGGGCGCGAGCTTACAGTCGCCGTCATGGGCGACAAGCCGGTCGCCGTCACTGAGATCACCACCGGCCGAACATTCTACGACTACGACGCCAAATACGCCGACGGCGGCTCGGTGCATGTGGTGCCGGCCGAGATCGACAGCGACGTCTACAACGAGACGATGCGCTTGGCTCTGATCGCCCATCGGGCGCTGGGTTGTCGCGGTGTGTCGCGGGCCGACCTGCGTTACGACGGCGAGAATCTTTACATGCTCGAGGTCAACACTCAGCCCGGTATGACACCCACGTCCCTGGTGCCGGAGCAGGCGGCACACATCGGTATGTCGTTCGAGGAATTGGTGACCTGGATGATCGGTCACGCGGAGTACGATTTATGATAAAAAGTTGGAACACACGCAAGAAAACTAACAGCACACGCAAGAAAACTAACAGCCTAGTGTGCGGGCGGCCGCGGCCCCGCGTGCGGCCCCTGTGGCGTAGCCGATGGGTCGCGGCGTTCCTATCCTCAATTCTAATCGGCTTATCGATTTGCGGCGCCTGGTGGGGATGGCAGAGCGGCACCGTTGTCCGCGCTGGGGAACAGGTCAAATGGCAACTCATCGCGGCGTCGGCGAAAGTCGGCCTTCAGGTCAACGACGTGCTGGTCATGGGCCGCAAGGAGACGACGCGCAAGACGCTTCTTTCAGC
>PTLJ01000103.1 GCA_002938045.1 Alphaproteobacteria bacterium MarineAlpha3_Bin4 | reverse complement strand
TCGACCACATGCTAAAATCTATATCGGCAACCGAACCGCCAAGGGTGACAGTATCGATGACTTGGTTTTCCATGACTTAAACTCGTTGCTTCATGGTGTGGTGATCCTCCAATCAGGCCCTGACGTGCTTCGGCGTCATGCGCCCGAGTTTCAGTTCGACGCGGACCAGGGCTTGTCCGTACCGCTTGACCGTCTGCCCGGCTTCGACCGAGTTCTCGATTCCCAGCACGCGCAGGAACTCGGTGCGCGCGCCTGCGCCGTACTTGAGGTAGTTAGCGAAACAGACGACGACGCCGGAGTCAGTGTCCTCCAAATAGGCACGCATCGGAAAGCTGTGGATGCCGCCGTCAGTCATCGTCATCCTCCACCAGCAGTGCCATTTGGGCCAAAGTGTCCGGCGCCTTGAGCCCGAGATGCTTGTAGGCCTCGGCGGCCAGGACGCGGCCGCGCGGCGTGCGCATCAGAAAGCCTTGCTGGATCAGATATGGTTCTATCACTTCCTCGATGCTGTCGCGTTGTTCCGACAGCGCCGCAGCGATAGTCTCAACGCCGACCGGGCCTCCCCCGTATTTGTCGGCAATGAAAGCGAGATAGCGCCTATCCATGGCGTCGAGGCCGCGGCCGTCGACCTCGAGACGGTTGAGCGCCGCGTCGGCGGTGGCAGCATCGGTGACACCCGATCCGTCGATAGCGGCAAAGTCGCGCACTCGCCGGAGGAGCCGCCCGGCGACCCGGGGCGTGCCGCGCGCGCGGCGCGCGATCTCAGCCGCGCCGTCGGCTGTCAGCTCCAGGCCCAGCAGTCCGGCACCGCGCGTGACGATGCGCTCCAGCTCGTCGGGCGTGTAGAACACGACCCGCATCGGGATGCCGAAGCGCTCGCGCAACGGCGCCGTGATCAGGCCCGAGCGCGTGGTCGCGCCGATCAGGGTGAAGGGCGCGAGCTCAATGCGCACCGAGCGCGCCGCTGGCCCCTCTCCGATGACCAAGTCGAGCAGGTGGTCCTCCATGGCCGGATAAAGTATTTCCTCGACGACCGCGTGGAGACGGTGAATCTCGTCGATGAAAAGAACGTCGCGCGGTTGCAGGTTGGTGAGGATTGCGGCCAAATCGCCGGCCTTGGCGATGACCGGGCCCGAAGTGGCGCGAAACCCGACCCCGAGCTCGCGCGCCGTGATCTGCGCCAGCGTCGTCTTGCCAAGGCCCGGCGGTCCGTAGAACAGCACGTGGTCGAGGGCTTCGGCGCGCTTTTGGGCGGCGGCGACAAACACACGTAGATTATTGCAGACTTGGGCTTGGCCGACGAAGTCGTCGAGCTTCTGCGGGCGGATGCCAACGTCAGCGGTGTCTCGTTCCCCGGCCACCGGCTCAGGCGCGACCATGCGGTCTTGATCGTTCATCCCCTAGCCTCCGCTGGCGCCAGTTCTCCGAGGCCGCCACGGATCAGCGCTTCAACCTCGGCATCCTCGCCAAGATTGGCCGCCGCGCGGGCGACGGCGCCCAAGGCTTCGGACGAGTTATAACCGAGATTGACCAGCGCCGAAGCAGCTTCGGAGACGGAGCTTTTTTCCAGCAACGACCCGGCCGCCGCTGGGCCTGCGATGCTGGCGAGCGCGACGCCTCCGACACGGTCCCTGAGTTCGCTTAGGATTCGGGTCGCCAGCTTCGGGCCGACGCCTGGCGCCTGAGTGATCGCACCTTTGTCGCCGGTAACGACCGCATGGGTCAACTGGTCCGGCGCCAGCGCGCTAAGAATGCCGAGACCGACGCGGGCGCCGACGCCCTGGACCGTGGTCAGGAGCTGGAACCAATCGCGCTCGACAGCATCGACAAAGCCGTATAGGTGGATATGGTCCTCGCGAACGTGGGTCTCAATTTCGAGGGCGACGGGTTCACCGCGGCCGAGCCGACCCAGCGTGCGGGCGGAACAGTACACCAGATAGCCAACGCCGCCGACGTCGATGACCGCCGAATCCTCGGTCACGCCGTCGACGATGCCCTTCAGCTTGGCGATCATTGTGCCGCCTCCATGCGCGCCGCTACAACGGTGGCGGTGCAGTGGTGAGCATGGCAGATGGCGACCGCTAAGGCATCCGCGGCGTCGGTCGTCTCAACGGCGCACCCGGGCAGCAGCGTCTTGACCATCAGTTTGATCTGCTGCTTGGCCGCGTGCCCGGTGCCGACAACCGTCTTCTTGATCAGGTTGGGTGGATACTCCTGGACCGGAACCCCTTGCCCGGCCGGCACCAGAAGAGCGACGCCGCGAGCCTGACCGAGCTTCAAGGTCGAGGCCGCGTTGACGTTGACGAAGGTCTCTTCGACCGCCGCTTCGTCAGGCCGGTGGAGTGAGATCACCTCGCTGAGGCCGTCGTGCAACTGAACGAGGCGTTCAGCCAGCGACAGCGACGAATCGGTGCGAACGACGCCGTCGGCGACGTGACTGAGGCGATTGCCATCGATGGCGATCACCCCCCATCCGGTGTTGCGCAGTCCTGGATCGATACCGATCAGTCGCATGGGCATATTTGTTTCGGTCCTCACACGGTCCGCCCCGATCAGGCGCTGAGCCGCTCCATGATATCGTTGGAGATGTCGTAGTTGGCTGCCACACGCTGCACGTCGTCGTTGTCCTCAAGCACCTCAAGAAGTTGGAGCAGGGTGCCGGCGGTGTCCTCGTCGACCGGAACGCTGTTCTGCGGTTTCCAATCGAGGTGTGCATCCTCGGCCTTGCCGAATCCTTCCTCGAGCGTATCGCGCACCAACGAGAAATCATCCGGATTGCAGGTCACCTCGTGATTCCCGTCGGTGCTTTCCACATCCAACGCGCCAGCCTCCAAGGCCGCCTCAAACATGTCGTCGGCACTCGCCGTAGCGGCTGGGTAGACGACCAGCCCGACGCGCTCGAACATAAAGGCGACGCTGCCGGTCTCACCCAAGCTGCCGGCGAACTTGGTAAACGCGCCACGGATCTCCGACGCGGTGCGGTTGCGGTTGTCCGTAAGGGTTTCGACGATAACGGCGACGCCGCCCGGCCCATAACCCTCATACCGGATTTCCTCGTATTCGGCCGCGTCACCGCCGACCGCCTTCTGAACCGCTCGGTTTATAACGGAGTTGGGCATGTTCTGGGCCTTCGCGTTGGCGACGGCAAGCCGGAGTCTCGGGTTGAACTCCGGGTCCGGTCCCCCGCGCGCGGCGACTATCAACTCTTTGCCGAGCTTGGCAAAGAGTTTTGCCCGCTTGGCATCCTGGCGTCCCTTGCGATGCATGATATTTTTGAATTTGGAATGGCCAGCCATGCCGTTGGCCCTCTATGTTCCGAGAATTGGGGAGTTATATACCATATGTAGTAGGTGAAAGCACCGTCGCCGTACTCTTTGATGCCAGCGCAATATGGCAACAATGGGGCCGAATTGAAAGACGCCAATAGCCGATATTCGGAGACGGTACGATGACACGGTGACAATACATTTTTTGTTAGATGCATGAATTAGTATTCACATAAATTGAATACGCTTATAGGACCCCCACTAAGTCAAAAATCACTTACGGGCGTTCAGCGATACCGAGCAGGTAAGCAACAACATCGTCTCCAGCAACGAGGCTGCCGCGGCGACCGGATCGGTCGCCGATCAGGTGCGAACCACGGCCAACGAGTTGTCGCAGTAGGCCAACCTTCTGCAAGGAAAGACCGACAACTTTATCGCCAACATTCGTAACGCCAGATCCGCGCGGTGGCGACGTCTTGCCTCATTATGTCGCCCTCCTGCCTTTTGCAGGACCGGAAGTTCTTTTTTCCCTCAACGAGGTCGGCTTGGCGATGGTGTTATTCCGGCCACGCCTCGGTCAACCGTCCGCCGAGGCGCACCGGAGCGATCCTCTCGGCAAGGCCGGTCGCGTCGTCGGTCTCGATGAAGACGGCGCATAGCGTCGCCTCGCCATCGGCCGGTTCCAGCCGCTCCTGCGGCAGCTTGGTCGTGAAGCGTGCCATTGCTGCCTCCTTCTGCATGCCGATCACCGAATCGTAGTCACCGGTCATGCCGATATCAGTCTGGTAGGCGGTGCCCCCCGGCAGCACCTGGGCGTCGGCCGTTGGTACGTGTGTATGGGTGCCGACGACAGCCGAAACACGGCCGTCGAGCACGTGGCCCATAGCCTGTTTCTCGCTCGTCGCCTCGCCGTGGACGTCGACGATGATGGCATCGACGCCGTCGCCAAGCCGGTGTTCCGCCAGCACCGCCTGAACTGCGGCGAAGGGATCGTCGAGTGGGTCCATGAACAGCCGGCACATGGGGTGGATGACTAGCAACCGCCGTCCGTTGGCCGTGGCGTAGATTCCGACCCCCTTGCCCGGCGTGCCAACCGGGTAGTTCATCGGCCTGAGCAGCTTCGCGTCGCCGTCGATATAGTTCATGATTTCGCGCTGGTCCCAGACATGATTGCCAGTGGTGATAACGTCGGCGCCTGAATTGTAGAAAGCGGCACAGATTTTATCGGTGATGCCGAAGCCGTGTGCAGCGTTCTCGCCGTTGACGACGACAAAGTCGAGCACAAGGCGGGCGCGCAATTCCGGCAGCCGGTCGGCGATCACCTTACGCCCGCTCTTACCGACAACATCTCCGCAAACCAGGATTCTCATTCCGCACCGCCGATCTCAAGACTGCCCTCCTCGGTCACCACCCAATCGAGCGGCTGATCATGATCGCCGCGCGGCACCGCGTCCACCCGTTGTCCACTATACGCGACGCCGATCGCCAGCGTTGGGCGTTGTGATCTGAGCGTCGCGATGGTGCGGTCATAGAAGCCGCCGCCCCAGCCGATCCGATAGCCGTCGCCGTCGAAGGCCAGCATCGGCACCAGCAGCACGTCGGGAACCGCCTCGGCACTGTCGGGACCCGGATGTTGGGTGTTCCAGGGACCAACCTCAAGGGGCACACCGGGTCGCCAATGGCGGAACACCAAGGCCGCATCCTTAGCCACCACCACCGGCAGCACGTTGACGGCGCCGTCGGCATCGAGCCCAGACATCAGCGGGCCGATGTCGATCTCATCGTCGATGGCGAGATAGCCCGACACCACCCTCGGCAGCGGCTGACCCAAGACCTGCCGGACATTGCGAGCCAACGCCTCGGCTGCGTCCCCCCGAGGGGCGGCGGCGCGTATCCGGGCTGCCTTGGCCAAACGCCGAAACTCTCGCTTCTCTAGTTCGAGGGACAAGTGCCAAGGGCTCCATCGTCGAAATCGCCAGGTGGGGAAAACGCGGGCGGCTCCGCAAGACCGTCGTCCAAGTAGTCCTCCGTGGCCTGCAGTTGCAGGTGGGCGCCGTTATACCTAACCCACAGGTCAGGCAGGGACAGCTCCCGGAAGGTCGTTTTAGGCCCCAGGGATTATTGGCCTGACGCACCCAGCAGTGACCGCCCGCAATTAGAACTTAAGTCTGTTCAAGGCTTTCGGCAATGTTTTCGATCCGCGACGCCAGTTTATCCAGGTTGGCGCTCAGGGTCTCTTCTGCCGACAGGATCGCCGCTGTACCCTCGTCGCTGCTGCGCGCGGTTTCCAATTCGGCATAGGCATCAGAAAGCTCGTCGGCGATCAGTAGCGAGACCATGACCAAAAGTTGGGCGTCACTGATCTGACCAACGGCGGCGACCAACTCCTTCACCCGGTTGTCAATGTAATTGCCGAGCCGCCTCAGATGCGCCTCCTGGCCGTCATCGCAGGCAATCTGACGTTTTCGGTCGTTGATCTCGACGGTTACCTGACCCATGCGGTCACCCTCCGATCGCCGAGCGTAGGCGTTCGATGGCGGAATCAATTCGGGCCCCGATCTCGTGGTTGTTCTGTCTAAGGGTCGCGTTGGCTTCTAGCAACGATTGGATGCGGGCGTTGAGAACGGCTACGTCGTCGGTGCTCTCGTCGCGAGCAGTGAGGGACGCTTCAAGCCGCTTAATGGCGGCCTCGACTCGTAGCCGCGCTTGCTCGACCTTACCTGGTTTCTGTATGGCTGGTTTCTTGACCAATCGAGCACGGCCCTTAGTCAATATTGCAGTGCAAGCACAGCATATGCGCGCATCGTCGAGGGCGTCAATCTCTATCACAGAAAATGCCGATAAATTGTTATTAAAAAACAAAAATATTGTTTCCATCTTTCCCCG
>PTLJ01000102.1 GCA_002938045.1 Alphaproteobacteria bacterium MarineAlpha3_Bin4 | reverse complement strand
ACCGACTAGCGGCAGGGTGACCTGGACCAGATCGCCGGCCACTTCAAGATTGAGGTGTTGACCTTTGGCGCACGAACCGACGGAGAGTAGGCGCACATCGGTGCCAGCCTGGCCATAGGTCATGATCCGATGACCGCTCCCCCAGCTGGCCGCCTCGACGGCGTCGGAGTAAGCGGCATCGGCGTTGATGACCACCACCCCGTCGTCGCCAGTAACGTCGGAGAACAAGCGCAGTTTGGCTCCCAGGTAATCCTCCATGGTGCCGTGGTAGTCGAGGTGATCGCGTGTCAGGTTGGTGAACGCGGCGACGGTGACGCGGAGCCCGTCGAGGCGGCACTGTTGCAACCCGTGGCTGGAGGCTTCCAACGCCAGCCGTTCGACGCCGGCTGCGCACAGCTCGGATAGCGAGCGATGCAAGTCGACCGGATCAGGCGTGGTTAGATTGAAGTCGTGCTCGTGGTCCGGTTTGACATCCCCGAACCCGGCCAACTCAATACCGAGCGTACCGGCGCTGGCCGAGCGGTGGCCGAGCTGCGCCCATAGTTGGCGGAGAAACGAAACTACCGAAGTCTTGCCATTGGTACCGGTGACGGCTGCGATGGTGGTGGGCTGCCCAGTGAAGAAACGAGCCGCCATCAGCGCATATTCGCGGCGCGGGTTGTCATCAGTGATCAGCAGTACGTTGGCGGCGTCATCGAACGCGGTCCCGGTTGGCCCCAACACCGCGCTTGCGCCGCGTGCCAGAGCCTCGGGGATGAAACTGCGGCCATCTGCCTGGCTGCCGGGCAGGGCGGCGAAAAGAAAGCCGGGTTCAACCCGCCGAGAATCACAGGTGAGCCCGGTGATTTCCGTATCGATGTTTGTCGCGCCTTGCGTCACTTGGTCGTGCGCTCCTTTCAAGACATCAATGAGCCGCAAATTCCTGCTCCATGGCCGCACACATCAACGTGGCCTAGTTTCCGTTCGCGGCCAACACACCCGACGGCGCCTGGAGCACTCGCAACACGACCCGCTCATTGTTGCTGGTTTGCGTGCCAGGTGAAACTTGCCATACGACGGCGGTTGTCTTCGCTGCCCCGCTGTCAAAACCGGCGGCCCGGTGCGACGGCGCCGAAGCCTCGGCCTGCTTTGGCAACGCCACTCTCGGCAGCTCAATGTCGCCGTAGAGGTCCGGCGCGATGCCGACGATCGGCGCCATCCGCCTAACAATGCGGCCGACGGCCGGCGCCGCGACCCAGCCGCCGGTGGCATAGTTTGAGGTCCGTTTGATGCCCACTGGCTCGTCGAACAGCGCCAGCACCACGTAGAGAGGGTCGTTGATCGGATAGGCACCGACAAACGACGAAATCTTGGCGTCCATGGCATAACCGCGACCCGACTGTTTGTCGGCGGTGCCGGTCTTGCCGCCGATCAGATAGCCGGGCACGTCCGCCTTGCGGCCGGTGCCGCGACTGACCACGAGGCGCATCAGACTGCGGATCTGGCGCGACGTCTCGGCGCTTATAACACGCTCGCCGACGGCCGGCTCGTCGGTGTTCAGCAGTATTGTCGTTGGCCGGCGGATACCGCCATTTACTAGCGCCGCAATGCCGTCGGCCAATTGCAACGGGCTGACCGCGATGCCGTAGCCGTAGGAAATGGTCATGGTATTGACCGGACGCCACTTGGATGGCGTCAGGGGCACGCCGACCTCGGGCAGTTCGACCAACGCCGGGCTTATCATACCAAAGCGTTCCAGGTAGGTCCGCTGCATCTCGGTGCCAACGTCGACGGCCATTTTAGCGGCGCCGATGTTGGACGAGTGGAGGATAATTTCGGGCACTGACAACCAGCGGTTCTTGGCATGGTAGTCGCTAATCGTAAAGCGCGAGACGTGTATCGGCTCACTGGCGTCGTACCCGCCGCTCAGATCGACGGTGCCAGTATCAAGCGCCATTGCCACCGTGAATAGCTTGAAGATCGAGCCAATCTCATAGACGCCCTTGGTGACGTTATTGAAGCCGGCCTCGCCCTCGATATCGTTGCGCGCGTTGGGGTCGAAGTCGGGCAACGAAACCATGGCTACTATCTCGCCAGTGTCGACATCGAGGATGACGCCAGCGGCACCGAGTGCCTTGAACTCCTTCATGCTAGCGGTCAGTTCCTCGTGCAGCACCGCCTGCACGCGCAAATCGAGAGCTAGTCTAAGCGGCCCGCCACCGGCACGAAGGGTCTGGTCGAAGTAACGCTCGATGCCGGAAACACCGCGGCCGTCAACGTCAGTCAGCCCGAGCACATGGCCGGCCAGGCGGCCTTGCGGATAGACCCGCCGTTCACCGCGCTGAAAGGCGATGCCAGGGATGCCAAAGCGGTTGATCTCGTAGTGCTGGCTCGGCGTCAAGTCACGCTTCAGCCAGGCGAACCGTGTCTGCGAATTGAGTTTGACGATAGTCTCGGTGCGGTTGAGCTGGGGCAGGGCACGGACCAACCGGTCGGCGGCATCATCGACGTTAAGAATGTTGCCGGGATCGGCATAGAGCGAAACCGTCGGCAAGCTGGTAGCCAGAATCACGCCGTTGCGGTCAACGACGTCGGCCCGTTCGGTCGGCGGGTCAGCGAGTTTGACGGTGCGGGCAACGCGCGGCTCGCTGCCGTTGGTCATCACCGTCAGATCAACCACGCGTGCAATCACGGCGGCGAATGCCAGGTTGAGGACGACAGCGGTGACGAGCAAGCGGTTGCGGCCAGTCTCCAGAGCTTGCTTGCGGGCACCGTCGAGCTTGCGCGCCTGGGAGCGGGCGTTGGCGATCGGTGTGGTCATGGCGATGTCGCCTCGGCATCGACCGAGCGCAGAGTAGCGGGCTGAGGTCGCTCGGGGAGTTCGGATAGACGCACGCCAAGTCCGGCCGGCGTCGCGATCTGCTCCATCGCCACCGGCGCCAATCCGAGGTGACGCTGCGCCAGCCCCCTTAGCCGGGCTGGTTCGTTGAGGTGGCTCCATTCGGCGCGCAGTACGTGGATCGCCTGTTGATCTTCGACAATTTTGCGGTTGAGGATTGTCAGTTCATGCTCAAGGTCCTGGACCTGGTATTTAACGTTGAACAGCGTCAGGCCGACGCCGATCGCTAGAATAGCGCAAAGCAAGGTGGTAGAGCGGATCATCCCGTCCTCCTCATGCCGCGTCCCGCGCTGGCTCGGCGGTACGTTCGGCGGCCCTCAGGCGGGCCGAACGAGCGCGCTGGTTGTTTGATGTTTCGGCATTGCCCGGCTTGACCACGCCACGCCCGAGCAACCGGAACGTCGACTTCGCGTTCGCCGTTTCGAGCGCCGGCAGGTGGCGCGACGTCAACGTCTGGGCGCCGGCCCGCGCACGGAGGAATTCCTTGACCGTACGGTCCTCCAGCGAATGGAACGAGACCACCGCCAGCCGCCCGCCTGGGGCCAACAGCAGTTCCGCCGCCCTCAAACCTTTCTCCAGTTCGTCGAGCTCGGCGTTGACATAGATGCGCAGCGCCTGAAAGGTACGCGTCGCCGGGTCGATGCCACCCTTCGAGCGGCTGACGACGCTGCGGATCAGTTCCGCCAACTGACCAGTGCGGGTTATCGACGTTTGCCGACGCAATTCGACGATCGCCTTGGCGATGCGTCGCGACGCGCGTTCCTCGCCGTAGCGGTAGATAATATCGGCGAGTTCCCGCTCGGCCATCTGATTGACGACGTCCGCCGCCGTCCGCTCGCCCTCGCCCATGCGCATGTCCAGCGGGCCGTCAACGCGGAACGAGAAGCCGCGCGCTGGATCGTCGAGCTGCATCGACGAAACACCGAGATCGAGCGCCATGCCATCGATCTGCCTGACGTCGACACCAGCCAACAATTCGGCCATGTCGCCATAGCGGCCGGTGAGGACAGTCAGTCGCCCCGGATAACGCTCGGCGAGCCGAGTTTCGAATTCCACTGCCAGCGGATCGCAGTCGATGCCCCAGACCGTGCAGTTGGCGGCTTCCAACAGCGCCTTCGAATATCCACCAGCACCGAAGGTAGCGTCGACGTAAGTAGCGCCGTCGCGCGGCGCCAGTGCTGCCACCACCTCGTTCAGCATGACTGGGACATGAGCGGCAGCAATCATCACGCGTCTTCCGGTTCCAGCGCAGCGCGCAAGCGCAACGTGGCGCCACGCGCGCGAGCACGTTCAAAAGCGGCCTGGCGGTTAGCTTCGTAGGATTTTGGTTCCCAGATCTGCATCCGTGCGCCGCGGCCGACGAACACCGCTTGGCCGGTGATGCCGGCATGCGCCATCATTTCTTTAGGCAACACGATGCGGCCCTCGGGGTCGAAGGCGAGCGCGTGCGCGTTCTCGAGCACGACGGCGGCTAGGTCGTCCTGCTCGTCGGAAAACATGTCGAGGTCGTCGAGGCTTCCCGACAGGCGGGCCATGAAGCTCTCGCCGCAGGCCTCGATCGCCGGATGCTTGAACAGCGGATAGGCATAGAACCGTGTCTCGCCCCTGCTCTGGAAAACGGCGCGGAACGGCTTCGGCACGGAGACCCGCCCCTTCTTGTCGATCTTATTGACGTGCCGGCCAACGAACAATGCCATTGCAGCCCCCAAAAACGCATCTGCGCCAACTTCTACAGGTGTCTCCGGACTTCGGCCTCACCGCTGTCCCCTGCTCTCCGGCTGGCGTCGGAACCCATGTTCGCAGCCCGGCAGAATTCTGCCATTTGCGGTGATCCCTCATAGCCAGGAACTGGGCTATAATGGGATATCATGGGTAAAGATGGCGGTCAATGGGAATACTATGACTTTTTATGGGTTAACAAAGGGTTTCGAAGCGTTTGAATTCCGCCGGAAGGGCCTGATCGATGGCGTGTTCTTGGGGGTCTTCTAATCAACACCGCAAAGGGGCTATATTTTGGCCGCATGGTGTTCATTTGCGGGCGCGTCGACTAAATCCGGGGCGATTCCGGCTCTCAAAAGCTTTTATCAATTATTTCAGGTAGATAGTGCCAGGCGGCCTATAAGCCGGGTTCTGTCCACGCGGGCGAGCCCGCGTGGGATGGCCATTCATCTGGGACGCCCGTTACCGGACGCCTCGTGCGACCGACCCGGACAGCGGTGCGAAAACACACCTGCCTTGCGGCTTGCCGTCCCTACTTGGTCTTGCTCCCGGTGGGGTTTACCCTGCCCCCCCCGTCGCCGGGGGCGCGGTGCGCTCTTACCGCACCTTTTCACCCTTACCGCGCAATTCGGCCGAAGCCAAACGGCGCGGCGGTTTGTTTTCTGTGGCACTTTCCCTGGAGTCGCCTCCGCCGGGGGTTACCCGGCACCGTGTCTCCGTGGAGCCCGGACTTTCCTCCCCCCGCCCCGAAGGGCGGAAAGGCGACCATCCGGCCGTCTGGCACTGTTAAGGTACGCTGCCTTTCGCCCGGGTCAAGTCCTAGGCGACCATCGCCGTCAGACCCGCCACCCGCCTAGCCGTTTCCGGGTCAATGCGGCCGTTGACGCGCGCCGGGCGAAAGTGGCGCTGGAAAGCCTTGACAGCGGCTGAGAAATCGCTCGGGTCGTAGCCAAAATCGGCCAGCATCCGCGCCAGCCGATCGGAGTCCATATCCAGCATGTCGGCCTCCTCGGGCCACAGGCCGATGCCCTTTTCGGCAAAGCTGCGCCAGTCGAAGAACTCGCCGGGATCGGTCTTCCTGGCCGGCGCCACGTCCGAATGGCCGACTACGTTGCGGGCCGGGATAGGATGGCGTTCGAGGATATCCTGGGCTAGTTCCGCTGCGGCCGCCATCTGGACGTCGGGATAAGGCCGGTAACCAAACTCATGGCCTGGGTTGACCAACTCGACGCCGACGGAGCGTCCGTTGACGTCGGTCTCGCCGCGCCAATACGAAACGCCGGCATGCCAGGCCCGGTATCGCTCGTCGACAAGCGCGTCGATGCGGCCGTCCTCATCGATCAGGTAATGCGCGCTGACTCGCGCCGCCGGATCGCGGAGCCGCGTCAGCTCCGCCGTCGCGGTCTCCATGCCAGTGTAATGAAAAACCAGGATGTCGACGGACGCGCCAGCCGTGCGTTCATCGTAGTTAGGGGAAGTCGCTTCCCTCACCTGAGGCCCCTATCCTTCTCGATGCGGTCGTAGGCCGTGTTAATGGCCGCCATCTTGTCGTTGGCCAAGTCGAC
>PTLJ01000101.1 GCA_002938045.1 Alphaproteobacteria bacterium MarineAlpha3_Bin4 | reverse complement strand
ACCGTGTCGCCACGGCCGACAATGACGGCGCCAGCGCCGATGAAGGCGACATTGCTATCGTCGGTCGCGGCAGGTGGTGGTGCATTAAAGGAGGCATCACCACTCGGGTTTTTGACCGCGGACGTTTCTTGCTGTGCCCAGGCAGAAACGGCTGCAAAGTCGCCGCCATGATCTGTGCTTTTAGCTTCATGTGTTTCCTTGGATTTCAAGACTTCAAGCCGCTTCACTTCGGCGTTAATTGCCGAGCCATTCATCCAATCCTTCATTGCATTGCCAACCGCCTGGGTCAGCTCGTTCAGGTTTTTAGCGGAATCTTTGGAAGAGATAATACGGATTCCCAGAGTAGAGTGAATCCGAGCAACCGCCTCAATAACATCCGAATACGTCTGATAGCGACGCAATTCGGAATCAATTGCTGCCGTTTCCTGGAATATACGCTCGAGTAAACTCTGAATACTTGACTCCTGGCGTTTTGCAATCTGGTTAGAAAGGCGCTTGTCAATGGAAAATATTTCATCTGCACGCTCAAATTGCCTAACCGCATTTACATACTGCTTGTCGACCAAATGGACCTGCGCTAATACGGCCATCCTCAACGCTATACGCTGCGCTTCTGACACCCTCGTCTGAGCATCGTTATGCCGCATCTGGGCAGGGAGCGACAAAAGCTTAAATAGGTTTCGACTAAGAGCTGCGCTCCACTGGAACCAATGGTCTTCCTCTAGGAAACTATTGGAATCGGAGTTTATTCCGGCAGACAGATCGATCCCCGGCAGAAAGCCAACCAGAGATTTCTTTACATTTTCCATGCTGATACGGCTCAGGTAGAATTTCTCACGAATGTCCGGATTGTTATGAAACGCGAGCGTTTCCATCTCATCCAATGGCACCGACCACTTGGGAACAATCAAGGCGCTCGTCAAAGGTGTGATGACGCGAAACTTGGTGGATGGTGGAACATTAATCAAAGCCGCCAATTCCACGCGTGCCGACGATAGCTGCTGGCTCACCGTTTCCAGTCTACGGATATTACCTAGTAATTGTTTTTGAAAGCGGAGCGTTTCCGTTGGAGTGCGTAGTTTTTCCTGTTCAACCTTTCTCGCATTGGCCAGGGCTTTCTCGGCCTGGGTCACCGCTGCCTTTACTCGATCCCCGAGTTTTTGTGCTGCGACCACTCGCCAATAGGAAGCTTGGACCTCCCGGATTAATTTATGTAAAGTTTTTCTCCGGCGTTCATTAGCGATTAAGGCACGGTCAGCGTTCTGGCGGGCGTTAAAATAACTGACACCAAAATCCAGAATGTTCCAACTAAGTGTCAAGTCACCTGTAAACTGCGTGCGATCTCCAGAATAGGAGGGGTCACCTGTCGGTGGGAGTCCGTCAATCTGTTTTGAAACGCTCGCACTAAATTCCGAGCGGTCGGAATACCTGGCATTGGCCGTTAGGCCGGGCAAAAGTTCAAAATTATCTAATTCCAGCTGGTTAAGGGCTAATGCTTGCTCCATGGCTTTCGCTCGATGATCAAGATTGTATTTCAACGCTCGCGCTATAGCTCCTTCAAGGGACAGACGACCCACAATCTTTTCCCCTTTACCGAACATCAGCGCATGATCTTCCTCAGCGCTTTTCTCTGCATCGGAAACGGTCATTGGTTGAGGCATCACGGAGCAAGCCCCAACTGAAAGCGCTATCATCGCAGAGTAAAGATAACGCCTCAGTGTGATCGCAATTTGTGTTGTTATCTCTATTTTGGCAACTTCAGCCCCCTTTCCACTTGGAAGCTGCCGACACTTGGTCTGTTGGGTGATCCAACGTGAAGTGGAATGCTGTCTCATCATTGGACGCATTCCTTCAGTAGATAAGCTGCAAGTGCCTCAATATGAGCAGAGCGCGCCCTGTTAATGACTTTTCGGCCACGTTTTTCCTGCGCAATCAACCCAGCGGCAGTTAGGAACCTCAAGTGATGTGCCAGCGTAGACGCTGGAACCTTTAACTGCTCCTGAAGTTCTCCTACCGTGAGCCCGTCCTTTTTAGCGCGCACTATTGCGATCAGGACTTCAAGCCGGGGTTCGGATCCCGCTGCAGCAAAGCCCTGCGCGGCCTCTTCAAGAATGATGGGGCGTCGTTTTGATTCAGAACCCATAAATAACGATATAACTAGGGATATAGTGATAACGCAATAAATTAGATTAGGAAAAGGGTTCTTGCTACAGAATTCCTTTTAGAAAAATGCTCCAAATTTGCTCCAGTCAGACTAAATATTTTCAACGACTTAAAGAAATTCATTTTCATCAGCTAAAAAATATGTTTAAATTTTACCTTGAAAGTCAATGAGTTAGGGTTAAGAGAGCTTAAACGCCGCTTCGCCAGAAACGTACTGGCTTTCGTCCCCACCCCTTGACGGCAGACCGCGGCGGTCACGGACCCGGAAACGACAGTCTTCATGCCAACTGACACCGACGCCTATAGGCCTCGCAACGATCCGCCCAGGGTGCTGGTGTTGAGCTCAAGCCCGAGGCGCAACGGCAACTCTAGGGTTTTGGCGGAATCCTTAGCCGAGGGCGCGGGTGAGGCCGGGTCCGCGGTTGAACTGGTGCATCTGCCCGAGGTCGTGAGCGAGGGGCTGCGCGATTGCCGCGAATGCCGCGGCCCCAATGGCGAATGCACCATTGACGACGGCTACAGGGACCTGTTCCTCGATAAGGCACTGGCGGCTGACGCACTAGTGTATGCCACGCCGCTCTGGTGGTACGGCCTTTCGGGCCACCTAAAGAACTTTCTCGACAGGATGTTCTGTTACATCTCGGAAGGGTGCCCGGAAGCCGAGCGGGTGATGAGCCAACTGGTGGGTAAGCGCGCGGCGCTAGTGATCAGCGCCGAGGAAAGCAACTTCTCGGCCCGCCTGGCGGTAGTTCACCAAATGCAGGAGACGTGCCGGTACCTGCACCACACGTTGGTCGGCATCGTCGTCGGCACCGGGAACACGCGCGGCGAGGTGCGCGACGACCCCACCGAACCGTTGGTCTGGGCCCGCGAACTGGGCCAGCGCCTGTTCCTCATCCGTACCACCGACTACCAATTGGACAGTGACCGTGCAGCGGCCGTGTGGGGCGGACCCGAACGCCCTCCTCCTGGCCACTGGCGGTAAACGGCCTCGTCCGCTGCCTATCATCGCGTCACATGGTCATTGTGCTAACCCACGACGGCCTATCCACCCCGCATCAATAGCTAGAAAACCAGGACTTTTCCCGCTGTCCCACGGCCTCGATTTCCTTTGAAAACACCACCGAAATAGGTCTCGTCCGCTACAATCTCACCAGACACCGGCGGGTACTTGTCCACCTTCTCGGCTATCACCCACGCATGGGTTCATTAAAAACGGGATTTGCGAACCTCCATAAGGGTCCCTCTCGGGAGTGATTTTCTGAACTTCCGGCAATAGAAAGGGGCTGTCCTGGTAAAGGACTTTTTGTCAAGAATTAGCATTTGTTTTCAGTTAGTTAAGCAGTTTCCTTCGGTTGCAGCCGTTGGGTCGGTCATAGGCTAAAAAAGTGAGGAGGAATGCCGAGCAAAATATTGCTTGTTATGTGATGACGATCACATCTTTTCGGGGCGATTTCTCTATGATGTTTCTGGAGTGTTCTCCTGATATACGAACGGGTCAATTTTAAAGACGCTAAGCCCGATTAAATAAGCGCATATTTCAGGGGCTTTGAGGCAAGAAATGCGTTTGAAAACAGGCGGTTTGGTACTAGACTGTTCTTCAATGTGGGCGCGCCAGAGAACGCCCCGCCAAATTGCTGTTGATGGCCAAAATTTTCGCCTAGCGAATTTGTCCCTAAGCAAGGAATCTTTGAGGAGCGTGGATTTGTGCTTCGGGGCGTGATGACTGGAATTTCGGAAGATGATTTCTGGAAATTTCGGAAATATCTCAGGGACCGGAAAGAGCGTATCTGAAGGCGTTTCTGTCCCAGGAGATGGGCAAGACTTAACAGTCTATGAAGCCGATTCGGCTGACTTGCTTTTGGTCGGGAAAGGCGCGTGGCTGCTGACCGCAAAGTTCGTCCAGGATGGCGGTGATCTTGTTCTAGTCGGCGCGGATGGTTCCAAAGTCATTGTCCGTGGCTATTTCCAAGTCGGGTCTCCTCCCGATTTGGTGACCCCGAAAGGGGCCGTTGTCGCCTCCAGCCTCGCCTTCAAATTAGCGGGCGTGCCACTGCCTCAGCAAGTTGCCCAGGTGACAGCAGCCGTGACGGACGCCGCCTCTAGCGTTGGCGAGCCGATCGGGCGGGTCGAAACGATCAATGGCAGCGTCGAAGTCATTCGTGCCGGCGGCGAGCGCACGACCTTATCCGCGGGCGATCCCATCTTCGAAGGCGATGAGATCATCAGCGGCGAAGACGGCGAGATTGGCATCACTTTTATTGATGAAAGTACCTTCTCTCTGGGGGCTGAGGGCCGGATGGTCATCGACGAGATGGTCTATGACGCCAGCTCACAGGAAGGCAACTTCAGCGCCAATCTTCTTCAGGGCGCGTTCTCGTTCGTCAGTGGACAGATTGCGGGGTCAGACCCCGACGCAATGACCCTGAAGACGCCGGTTGCGACCATCGGCATTCGTGGCACCAAGGTCGTGGGCAAAGTCGCACAGGAAGGCGAACAGAACACGATTTCTCTGCTGCCCGAGCAGGATGCCGAAGGAAATCTGATCGTCGGCGAGATCACGATCGCCAACGAAGCCGGCGTGGTTACGCTCAATCAAGCCGGTGCCACGATCCAGATGTCCAGTGCCTTCGAGGCCCCACCCGCGCCAGTCATTTTATCTCCTCAGGAGATTGAGAAGACCTTTGCGAATGTTCTCAACGTCCTGCCAACGCCTCGCGGAGCGGAGGGCGACGAGGGGTCTTCGGACGAGGCCACAGGTGAGGCTGAAGCTGACATCATCGCGGAACTGAACAAGTTGACCGAGGCGCTTCAGGAAGCCGTAATGGAAGGGGCCATGCAGCAGGCGAAGTTCGAATTCCGCCTGGACGCTGCGAAGCTGCAAATTGACAGTTTTCTGAAACCGTCGTTCGACCTGCCGTCAATCGCAGTTCTTACGGCAAAATTTGCACCGGCAGCACCGGATTTCAGTGCTTCGGTCGCCCAGCTCGTCTCCATTGTTCAGTCGGCCTCCCAGGCCGCGACCACGGCCGGCAATGCGGAAAATTCAGCAGCCGCCACGGCCGCTTCGATAGGCGTTCAGATTGTCGCCAAGGCGACGGCCGGCAGCGTTGGGCTCTCCAACACCCAGGCGCAACAACTCGCGTCGCTCGTAACGGCGCCGATGAAGGCCCTTGGTGCGGCGGGAGCCATTTCCGCCACGGCCTCCTCGGTCTCGAAGGCGGCGTTGGCAGCGGCGACGGCAGCCGGAAAGGGAGAGGCGCCAAGTGTAGCGCTTATTAACGCCTTGAAGGGCACGGTCGCGAGTTTGACGAAAGCGGCTAACAACGTGGATGCGCTCGTTAAAGCTGCGGTCATCGCGACCGAAAAAGCTTGGGACAAGGTACTGTCGGATGCGAAGGCCGCTAAGTTGGCCGGGAGCAATACTGCCAGCATTCTGACCACCGCCAAATCCGCGATGACGGACAATTATACCGACGAGGTCGAAAAGAGCCTTATCACCGTCAACGCGGCTATGGCCGAAGAATATTCAGATTGGGAAGTGATTGAATATACGGATCTCGACGAGTTCGTCGACGACGTCGAGACGGGCGTCGGGGCAATTGCCTACGCAATCGTGGACGACGAGTATTGGGGGGATTTCGATGAGTTTAAGGGGGCTCTGACGGCGGCAACTACCGCCGCCGATAACGCGGATAAAGCAGCGGCGAGTGCCGAGCAAACCATTGGCGCGGACGATGCCGCGGAGATGCTCGAGTACGCGGAATTTGCTTATTCGTGGGCCGGGGAAGCGGAGAAGGCGCGTTCGGTCGCCGATGAGTACGTCGATATTGCAGCCATGGGCTACGGCATGGATGCCAGCGTTTTTGACGAATTCCAGTACATTATGGAATACGACCAGGTGGCTGAGAGTAAAGCGTTCGAGGCCATCACAGGCATCAGCGATTCGGTTGACGCCCTCAATGCCGCTCAGGATTACATGGAGAACGGGGCGCAAACGGCGGCCGCGGCAGCAACTCAGGCTGTTCTTGATGC
>PTLJ01000100.1 GCA_002938045.1 Alphaproteobacteria bacterium MarineAlpha3_Bin4 | reverse complement strand
GACGCCTACAAATTCCGCTAGTTTTGCCACTATCGATGCGTATAAAAGCCGTTATCGTCTGGTAAACGTGCGGTTCAAGGAGACCGGCCATGAAGATCGACCATGTTTCAACCGGCGAAAACCCGCCCTACGACACCAGCCTGTTCGGCCAGATCCCAGTGTTCCTCAGCGTTGTCCTCCGCTCGGGGTCCATTGGCGTTTTGATCATGGGGGACAAAAACGGTCTCGACGAGAAAATTCTCTGCGTACCGGTCGACCCGACCCTTTAAGCCATGTCTCGCGCGGCCGGCGGGTTTTGAGAGAGGGAGGCGCCCCCATGACCGATAGGCTAACGATCGTCGAAAGTGACATCACGCAGTTGCAGGTTGATGCCATCGTCAATGCCGCCAACGAGAGCCTACTCGGCGGCGGCGGCGTCGACGGCGCCATCCACCGCGTCGCCGGATCGAAACTTCTCGAAGAATGCCGGACTTTGGGCGGTTGTCCCACGGGCGAGGCCAAGATAACCAATGGCTACGGTCTAAAAGCCCGCTACGTGATCCACACCGTCGGGCCGGTTTGGCATGGCGGCGGCGCTGACGAGAAGCAACTGCTCGCAAGCTGTTACCGGCGGTCGATGGAGTTGGCCCGTGACCACGAACTCAAAAGCATCGCCTTTCCGGCCATCAGCACCGGTGTTTACCGGTTTCCGGTCGTCGGTGCGGCCAAAATCGCTGTTGCCACGGTGACTGAGTTCCTGGCTAGCGATGACAGCATCGAGAGCGTCGTTTTCTGTTGCTTCGGCGGCGACTCGTTCGCTGCCCACAAAGCTGCCATGGAAATGTTCGATTAGCTATCGCACGCCTCGAGCTGCGAGCGATCCCATTCCTCGCGTCCATCGAAGGCGCCGACTCTTTCACGCGCCGAAGCTGCGCCTCCGCCCCTTTGTCCGTGTCGGTACTCCACCGTTCCTGGCCTAGGCCAATCGCGCCATTCCATTGTGCCAAAGCGCTACATAGAAACAATACCCGATTAATGGTGTCGGTGGTCCAGCCTGTGATATGGTGCGGTTGTGCGCTGATAATTTTTAATGCCGTTATTGTTGTCCAAGCCCGTGTTCCAGCCTAGGCCGAAACAGGCTTCTGACTCCGCGCCGCCTCCAGCAGCGGCTGATGCCGTCGGCGTTACGCCGATGATGGCTCAGTACCTAGCAATCAAAGACGAGAACCCCGATTCGCTTCTGTTTTATCGCATGGGCGATTTTTACGAACTGTTCTTCAACGATGCCGTTGCCGCTGCGGCCGCACTCGACATCGCCTTAACCAAGCGTGGAAAGCATTTGGGCGAGGACATCCCGATGTGCGGAGTGCCCGTGCATTCCCATGAAACCTATCTCAACCGCCTGATCATGAAAGGCTTCAGGGTCACCATATGTGAACAGACGGAGAAACCGGCGGAGGCGAAGAAGCGGGGTTCGAAGGTGGTTGTCCGGCGCGAGGTGGTCCGCGTTGTCACGCCGGGCACTCTGACCGAAGATACGCTCCTCGATGCGCGCCGCAACAACTATCTTGGCGCTGTCGCATCCTATGATAGAACGCTCGCGATCGCTGGGCTCGATGTCTCAACCGGAGATTTCTTTGCCCAGCCGGTCACCGTTGCCGGCCTCGACGCGGCGATCGCGCGCTTCGAACCGAGCGAACTGTTGGTATCGGAAAGCTTGATCCAGCAGTCACAATTGTTCGAAACGCTCGGCCAGTGGAAGGAACGCATGACATCGCTGCCGCCTGGTGATTTCAACAGTGCCACTGCCGTCCGCCGCCTGTGCGCTCTCTATGGCGTCGCTACGCTCGACGCTTATGGCGACTTCTCGCGCGCTGAGCTGGCCGCCGCCGGGGCGTTGGTGGCCTATGTCGAGGCGACCCAGAAGGGCCGATTGCCACGTATGGTGCCTCCGAAGCGGCTCGCTGGCGGCGCCTTCATGGAAATTGATGCGGCAACGCGGCGCAACCTGGAACTCACCGAATCGCTTTCTGGCGAGACCGGCGGTAGTCTGCTGGCGGTGATTGATCGCTCTGTCACCGGAGCCGGCGCGCGTCTTTTGGTCTCGCATCTAGTGCAGCCCCTGACCTCGCCGCACCTGATCAATGAACGCCTCGACATGGTCCAGCATTTCCGCGACGCAGACCGGCTGCGCGACGATGTCCGCACGCTTCTCGCACATTGTCCGGATATCGAGCGCGCGCTATCGCGGTTGACTCTCGGCCGCGGCGGCCCACGCGATTTGGCCGCGGTGCGTGACGGCATCGCTTGCAGCAAGCAATTGTGCCAGCGGATGGAGAGTGCCGAAGTTGCTGGCGGCACGCCTGACGGTATTGCCGCCGCGCTTGGCGATCTAGGGCCTCATCATGAACTCGTCAAGCGCCTCGAGCGTGCGCTTGCCAACGAGCTTCCGATCTTGGCGCGCGACGGTGGCTTCATTGCGATAAAATATTCTCCCGAGCTCGACGAGCTGATCGCGCTTCGCGATGAGAGCCGACGTCTGATCGCTGATCTCCAGAACCGCTACGCCGAGGAAACTGGGTTGCCCGGGCTCAAGATCAAGCACAACAACGTGCTCGGCTATTTCATCGAAGTCCCGGCGCGCCAAGCCGAGCGCATGCCCGGTGGCGCAGACAGCGCCTTCATTCACCGCCAGACCATGGCAAACGCAATGCGTTTTTCGACCGTCGATCTTGGCGATTTAGAGGGCCGAATTGCGCGCGCTGCTGAGCAGGCTCTGGTACTGGAGATGAAACTGTTTGACGATCTTGTCGGCGTGGTCACCGACCGGGGCGAGGCAATCGCCGCCTGCGGCGCGGCATTGGCGGCCCTTGACGTAGCTGCCGCACTGGCTGAACTCGCAGCTGAGCGCCGGTACGTGCGGCCGGCGATTGACGATAGCGTCGAGTTCTTGATCGAAGGCGGCCGTCATCCGGTTGTCGAAGCGATGCTCGAGGACGCGCAAGGGACAGGCTTCATCACAAACGACTGCCGCCTTTCAGGTGATGGCAAGGAGGGCGCAGCGCGGTTATGGCTGTTGAGTGGCCCCAATATGGCCGGCAAGAGTACGTTCTTGAGGCAAAACGCATTGATTGCAATTATGGCCCAGATGGGCGCCTTCGTGCCAGCGACAAGAGCGCGCATCAGCGTTATCGACCGCTTGTTCTCGCGGGTCGGTGCCACAGACGACCTCGCTCGCGGCCGCTCTACGTTCATGGTCGAGATGGTCGAGACGGCGACAATCCTCAACCGGGCCGGCCCGCGCTCGCTGGTCATCCTCGATGAAATCGGCCGTGGCACGGCCACCTTCGACGGCCTATCTATTGCCTGGGCCGTGGCCGAGCACTTGCACGAGAACAACCGCTGCCGGGCATTATTCGCGACTCATTTCCACGAATTAGCGCATCTGGCGACCAAGCTCGACGGGTTGGCCTGCCATACCATGCGGGTCAAGGAATGGCAGGGCGACGTGGTCTTCCTGCACGAGGTCGGGCCAGGTACGGCCGATCGCTCTTACGGAATTCATGTTGGCCAATTGGCCGGACTACCGCCGGCTGTCGTTCGTCGTGCCGAACAAGTACTTGAAACGTTAGAACGGGGAGACCAGTCGTCGGCTATTAACAAACTCAGTGAAGATCTGCCGCTTTTTCAGACGCTTGCCGAACCAGCCTTCGGTGTAGCACAAAACGGTCCGTCTGAGCTTGAGATGGCCCTCGGCGAAGTCAATGCAGACGAACTGACTCCACGTCAAGCACTTGAACTGGTCTACCGATTAAAAGCAGCTAAATTGGATTAAATGGTTGATAAGCTAATATAAAATAAGCTTTTTTATGCGCTTATTTTATCATCCTGCGACAACCTGACTGTCGCCGATCAGGCAGCGCAAGATCAGAAGACCGGCGTTATGGTAATCTATCCTACCATGGCTACCTCAGGCTGCGGCGAGGTCGACAGGCCTGAAGCTAGTGTCAAACGGATCGACGGCAGTCTTAAGAACACAGGTTTCGGTCGCGATCCCGCAGATGTTGACGGTATCAATGCCAGCGTTGGCGAGCTTGGAAAGAACCGCCGGCGTGACGCCGATGTAGATGTCATTGTTGATGATTGTCGCGTCCGATCGTGACGTGAATGCGAGCGGGACTTCGTCGGATCCAGGAGAGAACCGGGTGGGTTGTTGAAACGGGTGACGAGAACTCGGTCGTAATCGTCCTGTAACCGGGCAACCGTACCCGGTATGAGTTCAGTCGCTTGGTTGATGTATCCCTTCTGAAACTCGCCGCTGATGAGTAAACTAACAATCAATTATTCCTTCTTTGATGGATCATGCTCGGCCGTTATATTGGGGCCTCAATGGCCAATATTCCAAAACCACGCGAGATCATAAACCGCAAGGCCTTGATCTGCGAGTTAGACAACCTCGTCGAGTGGTCCGGGTATCAACCAAACACGCAGGCGCGCGTACTGGAAATCTTAAAATCCGCCCACGCAAGCGGCTGGACAGAGGTGCGCCGGCGCTTCAAAGACGACAGAATTTCCGGCGGCGAGGCCATTAGCGCCAACGCCTATCTGATCGACCAACTGGTCCGCGGTATTTACGATTTTGCCGTCACTCGTGTCTATCCGTCCGCCAACCCGACTACCGGCGAGCAAATGGCGGTGGTCGCCACTGGCGGCTACGGTCGCGGCGAGCTGGCGCCCTATTCCGACATCGATCTTATGTTTCTATTGCCCTACAAGCTGACGGCGCACTCGGAACAGGTCGTTGAGTTTGTTCTCTACTTATTGTGGGACCTGGGGCTGAAGGTTGGCCACGCGACCCGCTCGGTAGACGAGGCGCTGCGCCTCGCCTACGACGATATGACCATCCGAACGGCACTCCTAGAATCACGCTGCCTGTGGGGTAACGAGCCACTGTTCAAGGAGTTCAAGCAGCGCTTCGGGTCCGAAGTCATTACCGGGTCCGGGACCAAATTCGTCGAAGCCAAGCTCTGCGAGCGCAACGCCCGCCACGAGCGCATGGGCGATACACGCTATGTACTCGAGCCCAACATCAAGGAAGGTAAGGGGGGGCTGCGCGATCTGCAGACTCTATTTTGGATAGCCAAGTACCTTTATCGCGTCGAGGGCGTCGAGGAACTGAAGGAGGCCGGTGTGCTGACTGCAGAAGACGTGCGGCGGTTCGCCAAAGCGTCGAACTTTCTGTGGACCGTGCGCTGCCACCTCCATTACATCGCCTGCCGGCCAGAGGAACGGCTGACATTAAACGTGCAAAGCGATTTGGGAAGTCGTATGGGCTATCGCGACCGCGCTGGTGCGCGCGGCGTCGAGCGTTTCATGAAGCATTACTTTCTGACAGCTAAGGCGGTCGGCGATCTGACGCGGGTGCTTTGCGCGGTTCTTGAAGACCAACAAAAAAAGGCTCGCAAACCATCGTGGTTGCAGCAACTCAGTTTTCGCAAACCCGGGATAGAGGGCTTCGAGATCAGCGGTGGACGCGTCAACGTGACAACGAAGGAAGATTTCAAACGCGACCCAGTGAAATTGATACGGCTGTTCCACCTAGCCCAGCGCCATGAGCTGGACATTCACCCCAACGCACTCAGACTGGTGGCCCAGAGCCTGCGGCTGATCGACGGCAATCTGCGCAGGAACCCCGACGCTAACCGCCTATTCATGGAAATCCTGACCGGCACCACTCCGGAAATTACCCTAAGACGGATGAATGAAGCCGGCGTGTTCGGGCGCTTCATCCCCGATTTCGGCCGTGTCGTGGCGCAGATGCAGTACGACATGTACCATGTCTATACGGTCGATGAGCATACCATCCGGGCGATTGGCATCTTGGCCGGGATCGAGACCGGGCAGCTTGCCGCTGACCATCCGGTCTCCCATTCTGTGATCGGCGAGGTGCAGTCACGGCAGGCGATGTATCTTGGGGTGCTGTTGCACGACATCGCCAAAGGCCGAGGCGGAAATCACTCCGAGATTGGCGCTGAGATCGCGATCGAGCTAGGGCCGCGCCTAGGCCTTAACGAATGGGAGACGGAAACCGTCTCCTGGCTTGTTCTACATCACCTACTGATGAGCCGAACCGCCTTCAAGCGCGACATAGACGATCCCAAGACAGTGAGCGATTTTGTCAAAGTCGTGCAATCGCCCGAACGGTTGCGACTTCTCTTGGTTCTGACTATCGCCGATATCCGTGCCGTCGGTCCTAACGTCTGGAATAACTGGAAGGCGG
>PTLJ01000010.1 GCA_002938045.1 Alphaproteobacteria bacterium MarineAlpha3_Bin4 | reverse complement strand
AAGTTGCAGAGTCGCGTCCCAAAAGGTCCGTAACGACACGGCGCTCGACGCGGTCAGGAAGATAGGGGCAGGGCAGGGGCGCGGTTGCGAAAAAGAACCGCGTATCGTGAATGGGCTTATGTTTCATGTTCAGGCTACGTTAGCAGATATAGACATCCTCTCATTGGGGAAGGGGTAGATGAATATCGAGTGCGAAACAATTGTTCGAGATTGAACCGGCACCGAACCGAGAATTCTAGCCATCCAACGTTAGCCACTGTTGATATATTTACACCCCTCAACACCCCTTATTGCCCAGCCGCGGGCGCAGCGCCCGGCTGCTCGAGCTGCCGTTTCTTGATAGCGTTAAGGCCAGGTAGAACCTCTTCTTTTTTCCGGATGTTGGCCGTAATGTTGGCATCGGTTCCGCGCAGGAGAATGATCGACAAACGGCGGTTACGGGAATTCTTCGGGTCGTCGGGTAGCAGAGGCTCGGTAGCCGCCTTTCCGACGACCCTGGAGTACCTCTGTGCCGGAACCTTGAAATGCAGCAATTCACGGCGAGCCGAGTTGGCGCGGTCGGACGAAAGCTCCCAGTTGCTATAGCCGCCGCTAGCAAGAAACGGTACTGCGTCCGTATGGCCGGAGATGGAGATCTGCTGCGGCAGACTCATAATCACCTTGCTGACAACTTCGATTAACCGCCGTGTATGCAGGTACATCTTAGCACTGCCGCTAGGGAACAAGGCTAGGCCGTCCTGATCTATAAGCTGAATTTTTAACCCCTCCGGGATGTTCTCGATCATTAGGCTCTCGGCCAATTTCTTCAGATTCGGTAAGCTCTGAAGCGCATCCTCGATCTGTTGCTTGGCTTCCTCGAACTGTTCGTCTTCGTTCTCACTTATTAGCGCCGCTGCAGAGCCGGCGCCGGCCTTCGGCGGTGGCAGATCCATGGTGATGCTATCAGTGGCTGCCCCCTCTTCGGTCACGGTCTTACCGCCAAGAAGGCCACCGCTTCCGCTGAATTGTGCCTCCGTTACA
This sequence comes from Alphaproteobacteria bacterium MarineAlpha3_Bin4, assembly GCA_002938045.1. Classification (GTDB taxonomy): domain Bacteria; phylum Pseudomonadota; class Alphaproteobacteria; order Rhodospirillales; family Casp-alpha2; genus PTLJ01. The sequence continues at coordinate 14,604 of PTLJ01000010.1, read as the reverse complement.
TCAGTCGGATCGAAGTAGTTGGAAATGCCCTCTAGTTGCTCCTGCGTGACCGAGCTCAAAAGCCACAGCAGCAGGAAGAAAGCCATCATCGCGGTCACGAAGTCGGCATAGGCGATTTTCCAAGCGCCGCCATGATGGGCATGGCCGCCCTTGTTGACTTTCTTGATTATTATCGGTTGTTTTGCGCCGTTCTCCGCCATGCCTCAAGCCTGATATGCTCCTCACCTCAATAGATTACCCCGGTTTCGGCAGGGCTCCTAACATCTCCTCCACCTCGGCAAAGCTGGGTCGCATCGGAGTGGCCAGGGTCTTGCGAGCGAATTCGACGGAGACCTGTGGTGCATAGCCTTGCATGTGTCCGGTTAACGCGACTTTGATGCAAAGAAAATAATGGTGATCGGCGTTGTAAGTTGCTTCCAGCGACTTCGCCATCGGTGTCAGAACACCATAGGAAGCGAAGATACCGCTGAAGGTTCCGACTAACGCAGCGGCGATCAAGCCACCCAAAATTTCCGGTGGTTCCGTAATTGAACTCATGGTCACGATAACACCGAGCACTGCGGCCACGATGCCGAGCGCGGGCACTGCGTCACCAAAGTTGGCCCAGGCGGTGGAGATGGCGTGGAGTTCGTTGTGATGAATTTCCAGTTCCTCATCCATCACCGCTTCGACTTCGTGCGGGTTACTAGCGCCAAGGGTCAGTAGGCGCAAGTAATCGCAAAGGAACTCGAGTGCGTGATGATCGCCATGAAACTTTGGGAAGGTACCGAACAACGTACTCTCCGCGGGCTTTTCGACATGGGCCTCAAGGGCGAGGTCGCCTTTCGTCTTAGCGAGCCTGAATACCGTAAAGAGAACGCCAAGGAGTTCCGTGTAGGATTCCTTGTTGTACTTGGGACCTTTGATCAACGTGCCGAAAGATTTAGCAGCCCCACTGAGGACCGATTTCGGGTTGGAAATGATGAACGCGCCGAGACCTGCACCAAGAATGATTACGAACTCGATCGGCTGCCACAGAATTCCAAGATCGCCGTGAACGGAATAACCACCCAATACGGCGCCAAAAACGATCAGCAATCCGATGATAAAAAACATTCAGGCCTCTAGCCCATTTAAGAGGGGCCTCTATTCAACCAACTACGCTGCCTACGCAACGTTACCTGCATCGATTGGCACCCTGTTTACCTTACCGCAGGCAGGCAATTCAATGGCTATACTTAACCCATCCTTTGAGAATATCTATAAATTGATTGCACACCGAACCGAATGGATCAAAGAGCAAATTGAGGCGATGGATGTATTAGGGACTATTTATAATGACATTTGATTCCATCAAGGTTCGCAAGCCCTTATGCCAATTCACGACAAGCCGTGCCGTTTTAGGGGTTATCGTCGACGATCACACGCCTATTGGTGTTGATGTCAACGCGTCTAGGTTGCTGTCCTTTGGACTGTCACTGCCTCTCGTCCAACTCGCGGTACCCTCGGGCGGAAACCATTTCATCGACAGTTCAATGTGAGCGTCCGTGAACACGCGACCGCCGATTCTGATCGCGCTCGCTAACCAGGCTATCGCCGCCACTCTGGCATTCGGCTTGGCCTGGATAGTCGGCCAAACCGGGATTTCGGTGCCCTTGCCAGTCATCGTCGCCGGTCAAGGAGCAATAGCGGCGGCGCTTGGGCCCCGATTCGGGCTCGCCCCATGGTGGGTGCCGGTCCAGTTGGTTCTGCCCGCGGCGTTGGCCGCCGCCATGCTCCTGGCGCTGCCATCTTGGCTCTATCTTGCGGTATTTGCCTTATTACTACTGGTGTTTTGGAATGCCGGTGGCGAGCGTATTCCGCTCTATTTGACCAACTACCATACTTGGAAAACCCTCGCCGAATTGTTGCCAGAGACAAATGGCGGGAACTTCATCGACGTCGGAAGCGGTTTGGGTGGCACCTTAATCTTTCTTGCTGATCGGCGCCCCGACATGCAATTCGATGGTATTGAATCGGCACCGCTGCCGTTTCTAATCACCAAGCTCAGATTGGTTGGCAGTCCGGCGAATGTCCGATACGGCAATTTCTGGCGGGTAGATTTCTCACCCTATCAAGTCGTCTACTGCTTCCTGTCACCGGCGCCGATGGCTGCTCTCTACGAAAAGGCAGAGGCCGAGATGCGGCCCGGGAGCATATTCGTCAGCAATTCATTCGCCGTTCCCGGCGTGCCTGCGGACGAGGTAATTCGGATCGATGATGCGCGCGAGACTGAACTCTTCGTGTGGCGTATGTGAAAATTGGGATCAGTGTTCCGTATTTAACGAAGTATCGCCCAGCAATCGGACACCGAAGCCGGCCTGGGTCAGTTTTTCCGTGATTTCACGCACGTGCTCCACATCGAGGGTCTCGACGACCACGTCGACGTCCGCCTCCTTGACCGGCACGTCGCGGAATAGGCGCTGATGGTAGACCTCGATAATGTTGCCGCCGCAGGCGCCGATCAGACCGGCGACCGTCGACAACACGCCCGGGGCGTCGGTGATATGGACGCGGAGTCGCACCAGCCGCCCTTCGCGGACCAGTCCGCGCATCAGGATCGACGATAAAATGCGAGAATCGATGTTGCCGCCGGTGACGATGATTCCAGTTTTCATGCCCTTAAAGCGCTCCGGGTTGTCGAGAACCGCTGCAAGCCCCGCCGCACCGGCGCCTTCTACGACCAGCCTTTGGCGCTCAATGAATACCTGCACCGCATTCTCAAGGGCCGTTTCATCGACGATTAAGATGTCGGAGATCAACTCCTCGATGATAGGTCGGGTGACGGTGCCCGGCTCCTTGACGGCGATGCCGTCGGCGATGGTGGCACCACCACCACTTTCAAGCTTCTCTCCCTTCAGGGCTTGCGACATGGAGGGAAACGCGGAAGCCTCGACACCGATGATATCGATATCGGGTACCAGCGCCTTGGCGGCGATTGCCGAACCAGCTATCACCCCGCCCCCACCGATAGGCACGACCATGGCGTCTAGGTCTGGAACATCGCTCAACAACTCGAGTCCGACAGTGCCCTGACCGGTTACGACCAGTTCGTCGTCATAGGGGTGTACGAATATCATGTCCTTGCGTTCGACTATTTCCATCGCGAATTGCCGTGCTTCGGCCAGGGTTTTGCCGCACAGTTCGACGTGGGCGCCCAGCGATTCCGTGCGGGCAATTTTTGTGAATGGGGTTGCCTCCGGCATGTAGACGGTAGCGGGGATGCCAAGGCGATGGGCGTGATAGGCAACCCCTTGCGCATGGTTCCCCGCCGACGCCGCAACCACCCCGGCTGTGCGCTCGTCGTCGCTGAGCGACGTCAATTTCATATATGCGCCGCGCGGTTTGAACGAGCCTGTGATCTGCATGTTTTCGAGTTTCAAGACGATCTCGGTGCCGCAAAGATCCGACAACACGCGGGAATCGATGCTCGGCGTACGAAGGACTTGACCCGCTAACGCATCAGCGGCCGACCGGATATTGTCGATGGTAATGGACATGGCGACCTCTCCCCCAGAATTGCCAGGGCACCCGCATTTTCAACACGCTGAACCGGAAAATTCAATCTTCCACCTGATTTCCAGTCTCGCGGTTGCAACGTTAGACGGCCGTCGGACCGCTCGACGAGGGCGGCGGGGGAGAAGTCGAACCTGCGGTAATGCCAATCCAGCCGCCTTTCGGACAAGTCGCTGTAGTGTTTAGATAACGGGTTCTCCGACTGGTCCGTAGCGATGATGAATCGCGAGCGATACAAAATGGCGAGATCGTAGATCGCCCGGAAGCTAGTCCTCTGGATATGGCTGAATGGATAGGCCTTGACGTTGAGGGCGTTCTCAATCTACCTGCCGAGCAGACGGGGTTATTCCCCTTTGAGGAGGCGCGCGGCCTCGACCGCGGCGTAGGTCAGGATCCCATTCGCTCCGGCGCGCTTGAACGCGGTAAGCGCCTCGATCATCACCCTGTCATAGTCCAGCCAATCATTCGCCGCCGCAGCCTTGAGCATGGCGTACTCGCCACTGACGTTATAGGCAAAGGTGGGCAGGTCGAAGGTCTCCTTCACGCGGCGTAGTACGTCTAAATAGAGAAGTCCGGGCTTGACCATCACCATATCGGCGCCTTCTTCGATATCGAGCCCCACCTCGCGCAGCGCCTCGTCGCTATTTGCGGGGTCCATTTGGTAAGTCTTCTTGTCGCCCTTAAGCACGCCACCGGAACCGACCGCGTCACGGAACGGCCCGTAGAATGCAGAAGCGTATTTAGCCGCGTAGGACATGATTGATACGTCTTGGTAGCCCTCAGTGTCCAACGCGTCGCGGATGGCGCCGACCCGACCGTCCATCATATCCGATGGCGCAATCACATCGCAGCCGGCCGCCGCCTGAACCAAGGCTTGGCGGCACAGGACCTCGATGGTTTCGTCGTTGAGTATGCGCCCATCACGGACCAGCCCGTCGTGACCGTCACTGTTGTAGGGATCAAGCGCTACGTCACAGATCACACCGACGCCGGGGTGGGCCTCCTTGACCGCACGCACGGCCTGGCAAACAAGGTTATCGGGGTTGTAAGCCTCGCGTGCGTCGGGTGTCTTAATGTTGGATTCCGTATACGGGAACAAAGTGACGGCTAGGATCCCCAACTCCGCGGCGATGGCAACGTCGGTCGCCAATTGGTCGACAGAGACCCGCTCGACACCAGGCATCGACAGCACGGGCTGGCGTTCATCGTCGCCAGCGATGACGAAGACGGGCCAGATTAGATCTTCGACAGCGAGTCGGTTTTCGGCCACCAAGTCCCGCAGCCAAACCTGGGACCGGTTGCGCCGCATTCGCGTTCGGGGATACGCACCATACGCTTGTTTGGAGGAGTGTTTCACCTGTTTAAGAGCCGTTCAACGCCATCGCGGGCTGATCGTCGCATTGTTTTCGCCCAAAGATCATGCACGGGCTGACTTTGTCAACCGTTAGCACTGTTAGGACTGGAATTAGCGTGCGTCACGATGGGCAATTTCAGACTTTACTGGAAATATTAACTATCTTACGTTTACGTAAACGGAAACTAGTTTATTTTCCAGTTAAAGTCTGCGGTGGTCGATTGCAGGCGGCAACGGTTGTATCATTGCCTTCTCCGCGTCCTATCGTCCGCGCAATGGAGAGATCGGTGCCCGACGACGGTATTTCAGTCAAGGACAGTAAAACCAAGGAATACCAGGCGAAGTACCCGGCTCGCTTCGTGACCGCGACGAGCCTATTTGACGGCCACGACGCTACTATCAACATCATGCGCCGCATCCTCCAGTCATCGGGTGCGGAGGTAATCCACTTGGGACACGACCGCTCGGTCGAAGAAGTAGTGAAGGCGGCCATCGAAGAAGACGCCAATGCACTCGCTGTCAGTTCCTACCAGGGCGGTCACGTCGAGTACTTCAAATACATGATCGATATGCTGCGCGACCGTGGACGCCCGGAGATCAGAGTATTCGGCGGCGGTGGTGGGGTCATCGTCAGCGATGAAATTGAAGACCTGCATGCGTACGGCGTAGCCCGCATCTTTTCTCCCGCAGACGGCCAGCGCATGGGCCTCAACGGCATGATCTACGAGATGATCAAGCTCGCCGACCGCGACCTTGCGGCCGAAACGCTGGAACAAATGGATGGCCTGTTTTCGGGCCAGACTACGGACCTTGCGCGGGTCATTACGGCCCTTGAGCAAGGCCGCTTGGCCAACCAGCACCTAAGGGCGGTTAAGAATTGCGCTGAGCAACGTGCTGCCGTACCGGTGTTGGGAATTACCGGAACCGGTGGCGCAGGAAAGTCTTCCTTGACCGACGAACTGATCCGCCGGTTCCGACTCTATTCTGACGAGCCGCGCATCGCCGTCATCGCCATCGACCCATCGCGGCGCAAGACAGGTGGCGCCTTGCTCGGCGATCGAATTCGTATGAATGCCATCTCGTCGCCAAACATCTTTATGCGGTCGCTGGCGACGCGAGGAAGCGAGTCCGAGGTCCCGCCCGCAATATCCGACATCGTCGTCGCCTGCAAGGCCGCGGGTTATGACTTGATTATCGTCGAAACGCCAGGCATCGGGCAGGGCGACGCGGCCATCGTGCCGCAGGTTGATGTCGCGCTCTACGTGATGACGCCAGAGTTCGGTGCCGCGAGCCAGCTCGAAAAAATTGATATGCTGGACTTCGCGGACGTCGTCGCTATTAACAAGATGGACCGCCGTGGCGCTCTCGACGCGCTCCGTGACGTCCGTAAGCAGGTGCAGCGCAACCAGGAGGCTTTCGGCCAGGACCTGGAACAGATGCCGGTTTTCGGCGCCATCGCGTCTCGATTTTCCGATCTTGGCGTTACAGCTATATATCAGGAACTCTTAAAACAATTTGAGAAAAGGGGATTGTGCAATTGGCCCTGTGCGATTGCGCCGGTCAAGACGCGTACCTCGGAGCTAAGGGCGGCCATCGTGCCGCCCGAGTGCCAGCGTTACCTCGCTGACATCAGTGTCTGCGTCCGCGCCTACCATGCCAACGCTGCGACCCAGTTTCGGGTCGCACGGGAACGCCAACAACTGCGCGAAAGTCGCCGGATGCTCGGAGAGAAGGGCGCAGAAATTGCAACGCTGGATGATCTCATCGTGGATCGCGAGGCCGCGCTCGACCCGTGTTCTAAAGAGTTGTTGGCGGAATGGCCGACAATCCGCGAGACATACGCTGGCGACGAGTACGTCGTTAGCGTCCAGGACAGGGAATACCGAACCAGCCTCACATGTAAAACGCTGTCGGGCAACCTCATCCCGCGGGTGGCTATTCCGAAATACGAGGATGAGGGCGAACTCTTGAAATGGTTGTTGAAGGAGAACCTGCCCGGAAAGTTTCCTTATACGGCTGGTGTGTTCCCGTTCAAGCGCGAAAGCGAGGATTCGACCCGGATGTTTGCTGGCGAGGGTGATGCGGCCTGCACCAACGAACGCTTCAAGCTGCTTTCAAAGCATTCGGACGCGAAGCGGCTTTCGACCGCGTTCGACTCGGTGACCCTCTATGGCTTTGACCCCGACGAGCGGCCGGATATCTATGGAAAAGTGGGTAATTCCGGTGTTTCTATCGCCACCCTCGACGATATGAAGGTATTGTATGACGGGTTCGACCTATGTGACCCGATGACGTCGGTGTCGATGACCATCAACGGACCGGCGCCGACGATCTTGGCTATGTTCCTTAACACCGCCCTCGACCAGCGCCTGGCGATGTGCGAGCAGGAAAACGGCCGGCCGCCGAACGCAGACGAGACGGCCGAGATCTCTAAATGGGTGCATGAAAACGTGCGCGGTACGGTCCAGGCGGACATCCTTAAGGAGGACCAAGGCCAAAACACCTGCATCTTCTCAACTGAGTTCGCGCTCAAGATGATGGCCGACATCCAAGAGTATTTTGTTGCCAATCGGGTCCATAATTTTTATTCGGTCTCCATCTCGGGCTACCACATTGCCGAGGCGGGGGCCAATCCCATATCGCAACTCGCGTTCACGCTCGCCAACGGCTTTACTTTCGTCGAGGCTTATATCGCTCGTGGCATGAAGATAGATGATTTTGCGCCCAATCTTTCGTTCTTCTTCTCCAACGGCATGGATCCCGAATACACGGTCATGGGGCGCGTCGCTCGGCGCATTTGGGCGATCGCTATGCGCGACCGCTACGGCGCGAACGAGCGCTCCCAGAAGCTAAAATACCACATTCAGACCTCGGGTCGGTCTTTACACGCGCAAGAGATGGACTTCAATGATATTCGGACGACGCTGCAGGCGCTGATCGCGGTCTACGATAACTGTAACAGCCTTCATACCAATGCCCACGACGAAGCCTACACAACGCCAACCGAGGACAGTCTTCGCCGCGCCATCGCCATTCAACTGATCATTAACCGCGAATGGGGCCTGGCTAAGAACGAGAACCCGAACCAGGGCGCGTTCATCATCGACGAATTGACAGACTTGGTCGAGGAAGCCGTGTTGCTGGAGTTCGAAAGAATTAGTGAGCGAGGCGGTGTCCTCGGCGCCATGGAGGCCGGGTATCAACGCGGCAAGATACAAGACGAGTCGTTGCATTACGAATCGTTCAAGCACGATGGTCGTCTGCCGATCGTTGGTGTTAATACTTTCCGCCGCGCCGCTGACGGCAATGTTGACCCGCCGAAAAAGTTACAACGTTCGTCCGAAGAGGAGAAGCGAAATCAGATCAACAGGTTACGCGCCTTTCAAAGTCGCAACGCCGAAGTGGCGCCGGCAATGATCGAGCGGCTAAAACGTGCCGCGACCGAGGCTGAGAACGTGTTCGCGGTATTGGTGGATGCTGTCCGCGTTTGCTCGCTCGGGCAGATTACGGATGCTCTGTTCGAGGCCGGCGGCCAGTACCGGCGGAACATGTAGTATACTACTCAGCTATGAGTTCCAAAGATGTTCACCTGTGTGAAGTGCTGTTCGAATTCACCCGTGTCGGAAACTCGGTCCGTGTTGCTGCCATCGATCCTATTACTGGAACAGAGGTGATCACAGTCGGTTCGCCGCGCTACCACCGGAAGACACTCATGCGTCAGGCAAAGCAAAAACTTGTTTACGTTTTGAAAAAAAACGGTGGACGCTGTTGATCTCGCCAATACCCCGCACGTCTAGTCTTTAAGAAAACCGTAATATAACCCGGTTCCCTATAAGGCATTATTGCCATATAGCCTAGTTGATCATAAATTGATTGCACCAATTCGCTATCGGACTCACAGGAAGGGTTTCGTCGAGGTCGGTGCAGAAAGCTCCCCAGCAGTTGGTTATCAACGAACGACCGATGACGACGTGAGACCACGCCCCAAACTTCGCGGTTACCGATCAGCACAGCGAAATTTTCAAAAATTTTACCGAAGTCACGGGTGGGCCGATCGGGTTTTTGGTCCTGTCCTTTTGGGACCAGTGAAACACCGAATTCCTCACTTTCTTATTCGGACAGCCTGCCTGAGTTCACCGCCTATGACGCACACTTTTTCGCCATCTGCGACGACACAGTTGAATCACATGCCGAAACCGTCAACGACCTCGGTCTCGATTTTCCACTGGTCGTAGATCCTAACGGTGAAGTCAGCGGCTGGTTACTGAATTGGGCTCGCGACGCCGTGCTCATCGCCTTCATCCTTGATCCGAACCAGCGTGTTGCCACCATAATTCACGGCAGCAAGGTTGGACATGGTGGTTTTACCGAGCGGGTGTTTGGAGATATAAAGCCGGACCGACCGTATAACTTGTCTCAGCCTCTGCGGCGACCAAGCCCAATCTTCTTTGCAAAGTCCGAGCGGCGTTTGGCGTAGTTAGGCGCCACCATTGGGTAATCAGAAGGCAGGTTCCAGCGCGACCGGTATTCATCCGGCGTCAGATTGTAGGTTGTGCGCAAGTGGCGTTTCAGCGTCTTCATTTTGCGCCCATCCTCGAGACAAAAGAGAAAGTCCGGGGTCACGGACCGGCGTACCGGAATTGCCGGCTTACGGACTTCCGGTTCAGCTTTCGCCACATCGTCCGCTAGCCCGCTAAGCGTGTTGTAGACGGTTTGGATGATCTCCGGAATCGCGGCTGAGGATTGTTGGTTATGACCAACATAAGCAGTGACAATTTCGACTGTTATGCGAAGGATGTGCTCTCGGGAAATTTCCACCACTGTCTCGTCTCTCATGTTCTCCGCCCTAGGTTCTGGATATTTATTGCCCGGGATCATAAGTAACCCGCCGTGTTTGAACAATCGAAAAGCATCTGTCATTTACGCCACTCAACGCTTGCCACGCTGGGCCTTTCGAGCGGTATCCGCAACAGGATTCCAGCATCGCAATAGCTAACCGCGAGTGCTTGTGATTTGTTGGCAGAACAATCCGAGATGTGGTATCACAATCGCAGCGGCACTTGGCGACGCACGATAGTAACTGGGGTCATTAGAAAAGCAGTTTTAACGAATGACGTCCGAGATCATTGCCATTGCCAGCGATCACGCTGGCTTCGAACTGAAAAGTGCGCTCCAGCAAGAGCTGATAGATCAAGGCTACGACATTCTCGATCTCGGCACCAACTCATTGAACTCCGCAGATTATCCCGATTTTGGCTATGCCATGGCCGACGCACTCAAGGACGGCCATGCGGCGCGGGGTGTGCTCGTCTGTGGCAGCGGCATCGGCATGAGCATTGCCGCCAATCGTTACCGGCAAATACGCGCAGCGCTCGTACAGGACGTTGAGGCGGCCAGGATGTCGCGCCTGCATAACGACGCCAACGTGGTTTGCTTCGCTGGCCGCGTGATCACGCCCGAGACTGCCAAAAACTGCCTCAAGACTTTCTTGAGCACGGAATTTGAAGGTGGCCGCCACGCCCGCCGTGTAGAAAAGTTATCGCGGCCCCTCTAACACCCAAGACCCAAGGAATTCAGGATACATGCTGGACTCAAGCCCCACATATCCGACTCAGGAACTAGAACGTTTCTTCACAAAGGAACTTGGTGACTGGGACTACAATTTCTGCGCGTTGAACACCCAAGAGCTGCATAGCAAGCAGAGACAGAACGAACTCTTTGCGTCCGAGAAAATCACCTTGCGGGCGGTGATGGAAGCGAAAGGCGGCGTGATGGCCAACAAGTACGTAGAAGGTTGTCCGGGCCGGCGCTATTGCGGCGGTTTTGACATCTCAGACGTGGTCGAAGTGCAGACCATTATCCGCGCCAAAAAACTGCTCGGCTGCCCATTTGTCAACGTGCAACCGTATTCCGGCGCTGCCGGCGAGCGGATCAATTAGGGGAGCATAGGATCATGCGTTGTCCGCTTTGCGGTCATAATGACACCCAGGTTAAAGATTCGCGTCCGACAGAAGATAATTCGGCTGTTCGCCGCCGGCGTCTGTGCCCCGAATGTGGATCGCGGTGGACGACTTTCGAGCGGGTTCAACTTCGCGAGCTAACGGTTCGCAAGAGCGACGGCAACAAGGTTATTTTTGATCGGGAAAAGCTCATACGCTCGCTACAGATTGCGCTCCGCAAACGGCCCGTCGACGAGGACCGCATAGATCGCATCGTAAACAGCATTCAACGCCAACTGGAGACCTCCGGCGAAACCGAGATTCCCACCAGGGCTATCGGCGAAATGGTGATGGATAACTTACGCGAACTCGATCAAGTCGCCTATGTAAGGTTCGCCTCGGTCTACAAGAAATTCCGCGAAGCTAAGGATTTCGAGGCGTTTGTGGGACATATGAGTGACGAAACTGAGCCCTGACTCCGAAGAAATGTACCATATGCAAGCTGCGCTTGTTCTCGCGCGGCGCGGCCTTGGGCGAGTATGGCCTAACCCCGCCGTCGGCTGCGTTCTGGTGCGTGAGGATCTTGGCTCCCGCGTTGTTGGCAGGGGCTGGACGCAACCAAGCGGACGCCCGCACGCAGAGACAGAGGCCTTACGCCGCGCAGGTAAGGATGCATTGGGTGCGACTGCCTACGTCACCCTAGAGCCGTGTAGCCATCACGGCGAAACCGATGCCTGCGCCGAGGTGCTGGTCAATGCTGGCGTGACCCGTGTCGTCGTCGCAATCGAAGACCCTGATCCGAGGGTGTCGGGGCAGGGCATCGCCCGCCTTAACAAAGCCGGTATCCGGGTTTCCACGGGTATCGCCGCAGAAGCGGCTGCGGACGTCAACGCCGGTTTCGTATCGCGAATCAGCCGTGGCCGTCCAATCTTCACCTTGAAAACGGCGACCAGCCTCGATGGCCGGATCGCTACCGCCAGCGGCGAAAGCCAGTGGATCACCAGCAACCTTGCTCGCCGTGCCGGCCATCTGTTACGGGCCAATCACGACGCAGTAATGACTGGAATCGGTACAGCCGTTTCGGACCGACCGAGGCTAACCTGCCGTTTGCCAGGCATGGAGGATCGTTCGCCAGTCCGGATTGTCGTCTCCAGCCGACTGGAACTGCCCATTGAACATCCTATGGTTGAGACGGCGCGTGAGGTGCCGACCTGGGTCTATTGCGTCGAAGGCGAGAGGGCCGGGCGACGCTTGGAGCTTGAGGAGGCAGGTGTTTTGGTGATCGGTCTCACGGTCGATGAAGCGGGCCGGGTGGACCTCGGCGCCATGGCCTCGGACATGGCCGGACGTGGTTTGACCCGTATTCTCGTCGAGGGCGGCGCCGAACTCGCGGGCGGGTTGTTGCGCCGTGACCTGATTGACCGTCTGTGTTGGTTCCGCGCGCCGGTTCTAATAGGCGGCGATGGAACGCCGGCAACAAGTTCTATCGACGTCGAAGTACTAGACGAGGCGGCGGCGTTTACCCGAGTTTCGATATCAGCTATGGGTGCCGATATCATGGAAACCTACGTGCGCAGGAATTAGCCGGCGTCCGCAGATGTTCACTGGAATTATAACCGACATTGGCGAGGTGCGAAAAATCGGGCCGGGCCCGGACCCGCGTTTCGAATTCACGACCGCCTACGATACATCGCATATTGCCATTGGCGACTCGATCTGTTGTTCAGGTGTTTGCCTGACGGCCATCAAGACCGGCACTGATTGGTTCGCCGTGACCATCTCTGGTGAAACCCTTTCGCGAACGACCCTCGGCGAATGGCGCCTCGGCACGCCGGTTAATCTGGAACGCTCGCTTAGGGTCGGGGATGAGCTTGGAGGTCACATAGTCTCCGGCCACGTCGACGGTGTCGGCTCATTGGTCGATGCCAGTCACGAGAGTGAATCGCGACGGTTAACGTTCGAGGGGCCGGAGGGTCTTGAACGCCATGTTGCGACAAAGGGCTCAATCACTGTTGACGGTGTCTCCCTGACAATCAACGAAGTCACCGGACGACGTTTCAGTGTAAACGTCATTCCGCACACTTTGGCTAAGACCACGCTTGGTCGGATTAGTCTGAAAACGTCCGTGAACCTGGAAATCGACGTGATTGCGCGCTATGTTGCGCGGCTCCAGGATGTGAACGGATAAAGCCTTGCCGGATAAACAGAAATTGTCGGTAGCGTCGAAGCAGGACGCGGCCCGCGCGGCGTCCAGTCTCGACTTCCTGGCACCGATAAGGGACATCATCGAGGACGCTCGAAACGGCCGAATGTTCATCCTTATAGACGACGAGGAACGCGAGAACGAAGGTGATCTGGTGATTCCTGCGCAGATGGCGACGCCGGAGGCCGTCAATTTCATGGCCAAGTTCGGTCGCGGCCTGATCTGCTTGGCCCTGACCCACGATCGGCTGCAGCAGCTAAACTTGCCGATGATGCCGCGCCATAACACGTCGCGCCACCAGACGGCGTTCACGGTTTCGATCGAGGCCCGTGACGGCGTAACGACCGGAATTTCGGCCTCCGACCGGGCGCGCACTATCTCTGTCGGCATCGACCCGACTAAGGGGCCGGATGATATCGTCTGCCCTGGTCACGTCTTCCCGCTCGAGGCGAGGGAAGGAGGCACCTTGGTGCGGGCCGGTCATACTGAAGCCGCCGTGGATATGGCCCGGCTTTCCGGCCTCAACCCGTCCGGCGTGATCTGCGAGATCATGAACGAGGATGGCACCATGGCGCGCATGCCAGACCTAGTTAAGTTCGCCCAGTTCCATGGTCTCAAAATCGGCACCATCGCCGACCTGATCGCCTATCGATTGAGTCATGATCGGATCGTCGAGCGCACTCTAGAAACGACGTTCAACAGCAATTATGGCGGCGCTTTCAAGATGATCATCTACACCAACAAAGTGGCTTACGCAGAGCATATCGCGCTCATTAAAGGGCACGTCAACGACGGTAATCCCGTTCCGGTCCGCATGCATGCGCTGAATGTTCTCAACGATGCGCTGGGCGATACGTCGGACGGTAAGTCGGGTCAGTTACAAGCAGCGATGGAGATGATTGGCGCCGAGGAAAGGGGCGTCTTAGTGTTGATCCGCGAGCCGCACCGAAACAGCTTGTCCAACCGAGTGCGGACGAAATTGGCCGCTGCCGAACCGGAACTGCCTAAGGAGCATAGCGAGGAACTGAGGGATTACGGTGTCGGCGCACAGATCCTTCTCGATCTTGGCGTCAAGGAAATGGTCCTAGTCTCCAACACTAAGCACAACATCATCGGGCTGGAAGGCTACGGTCTATCGGTCACCAGTCAGCGCTCAATCGTAACTGCCGCCAAAGAGGAGGCTTCGTAATAGGTGACGGAAGTTTCACGAGTCCTAATTGTCGAGGCAAGTTTCTATCCCGACATCGCTGACGAGCTGGCAAACGGCGCAGTTGCCGTCCTTGCCGCCGCTGGCATTTCGCACGACCGCATCGAAGTTCCGGGCACTTTCGAGGTGCCGGCTGCGATCCGTTACGCGGTTCACTCGATGGAGTTCCACGCTGGCCCCAACAATTACAACGGCTTCGTCGCCCTCGGCTGCGTCATCCGGGGCGAAACCGATCACTACGACCACATTTGCCGCGAAACAAGCCGTGCGCTGATGGACCTCACGCTGACATATTCTCTGGCGATTGGTTTCGGCATCCTGACCTGCGATACTCGAGAACAGGCCTTTTCCCGTGCCGCCACCGACC
>PTLJ01000001.1 GCA_002938045.1 Alphaproteobacteria bacterium MarineAlpha3_Bin4 | reverse complement strand
CGCCGTAGAGACGGCGCGAGATGCCTGCTGCCAACATCAGTGCCTTCATCAGCCTCGCCTTGATTTCCTGTCGTGCCCGGCCGAACGCGATCAATAGAGATCGTGCTGCCGTTCAACAAGCACCCTATCGCGCCGCTGCACCAATGATCAGCCCAGATAACCGTTGTTGGCGAACCAGGCGACGGCGTCTCTTATCGCCGTTTCCGCCGGCCGCGGAGCGTATCCTAAATCGCGGATGGCCTTGTCGCTGGCAAAGAACATCTTTTTGCGCGCCATCCTGACGGCATCGACCGTCACGAACGGCTCTTTGCCGCCGGTCAGCCAGGTCCAGGCCTCCGCCCCATAGGCGAGCGGCATGACAACGCCGTGCGGGATCTTAACCTTGGGCGCTTTGCCGCCAGTCTGCGCTGCGACGACACGTAAGATTTCGCTGAGCTCCATGTTCTCTCCGCCGAGGACATAGCGTTCGCCAAGCACCCCTTTCCCATAGGCGAGAAGATGACCATCGGCGACGTCATCGACATGGACAACGTTGAGGCCGGTATCGACATAGGCCGGCATCCGCCCCGAGGCTGCCTCGACGACCATTCGGCCTGTCGGGGTCGGCTTGATGTCGCGAGGGCCGATCGGCGTCGACGGGTTGACGATGACGACGGGTAGGCCGTCGCCACAGAACAATGATAGGACTTCCTGCTCGGCCAGGTATTTCGACTGTTTGTAGACGCCGATCATGTCCTCGAAACCGACCGGCGTTTCCTCGTCCGCAACGCCGCTGGACACCATTCCGAGGGTCGCCACGCTCGAGGTATAGACGATCCGTTCGACGCCGGCCTCAGCTGCTGCGAGCATGATGGCGCGGGTGCCGTCGACATTTGTATCAAGCATCTTCCTCGGCTCGCGAGTCCAAAGACGATAGTCGGCGGCGACGTGATAAAGCCCCTTGCAGCCGTCCAGCCCAGCCCGCAGCGTCTTTGGCAAAGACAGGTCGCCCTCAACGATTTCGACGTCGATTCCGTCGAGGTTCCTGCGCTCGCTGGTCGGCCGGACCAAGGCGCGCACCCGCTCACCTGCTTCGATCAGGCGGCGGAGAACCGCTGATCCGACGAAACCCGATGCGCCAGTGACAAGCATCATGAAACGGTGTCTCCAATCAAATATTCTTTACCCAGCAGGGGTAAAGGCCCCAATGATACTGGACATTCAAACAAATTCCTTTAAAAAGCCGACGATCGGGGTTCACCTGTGGCGGTTTAACATCTATCTTGAATAGAGGCGTGTTCTCGGAGGTTTGGCTTGGCGTCATGGGATAGCGCGAAAAAGAACTCGATTTCACAGAGTATTGATATGAAAAGATCTCTTAAGGTCTTGTTGGCCAGCCCACGCGGGTTTTGCGCCGGCGTAGAACGCGCGATTGAAATCGTCGAGCGCGCCCTGGAACGTTACGGACCACCCGTTTTTGTCCGTCACGAAATTGTCCACAACAAGCATGTGGTCGAATCCCTACGCGCCAAGGGGGCCGTGTTCGTCGAGGAGGTCAGCGATATCCCCGAGGGAGCGCATACGGTGTTTAGCGCGCACGGCGTCTCCGAGGTTGTCGAAAACGCGGCCAAAGAGCGTAACTTGCCGGTCATCGATGCAACCTGCCCGTTGGTATCAAAGGTACACAAGGAAGGCCAGAACCACGCAAAAAAGGGCCGCGAGGTCATTCTCATCGGTCACGCCGGCCATCCCGAGGTGGAGGGAACACAGGGACGCATTCCCGGCGGAGTTCTCCTAATCACAACGGCGGAGGATGTCGCCAGCCTAGCAGTACGCGACGCGAATAAGCTTTCCTATGTGACCCAAACGACGTTAAGCGTCGACGAGACCCGCGACATCATCGATGCATTGAAGAAGCGCTTTCCGAAAATCGTCGGTCCCGACGTCAAGGATATCTGCTACGCCACCCAGAACCGCCAGCAGGCGGTGCGAGATCTAGCCTCCCAGGTCGATCTTCTACTCGTCGTCGGCGCATCGAACAGCTCCAATTCCAACCGGCTGCGCGATGTCGGCGTCGAGTTAGGCAAGCCGAGCTACCTGGTCGAGGACGCCGACTCGCTTGATCCCAGCTGGCTCGACGGCGTATCGTCGGTAGGCGTCACCGCCGGCGCTTCCGCACCGGAAGAGTTGGTGCAAGGGTTGATCCAGCGCCTGGCTGATTTCGGCGAGGTCGAACTGCATGAGCTTGCCGGCGTAGACGAGAGCATCATCTTCAAACTGCCGCCAGAGCTCGCGGTTTCAGCCACAGCGACGCACGCCTAGCGCGTTGTCGGAGATTGTTTCCCATGGCCGTACCCCTGATTCAACAGATTCGTGTTGGCACCTATGTGCTCAAGCAGCGTCTGATAGGGGTAAAACGCTACCCGCTGGTTCTGATGCTGGAACCACTCTTCCGCTGCAATCTGGCGTGCGTCGGCTGCGGCAAGATCGATTACGAGGACCGTATCCTCGACAAACGGCTGAGCGTGCGCGAATGCCTTGACGCGGTCGACGAATGCGGCGCGCCGGTGGTTTCCATTCCGGGTGGCGAACCTCTGATCCACAAGGAGATCAAAGAAATCGTCGACGGTATCGTAGCGCGCAAAAAGTTCGTCTATCTCTGTACCAATGCACTATTGATGGAAAAGAAGCTCAACCACTTCACGCCATCGTCCTATCTCACTTTTTCCGTCCATCTCGACGGTATGGAAGAACACCACGACCGCGCGGTGGCACAAAAAGGCGTATTTAAGCGGGCTGTTTCGGCGATCCGCGCCGCCAAAGCGCGCGGCTTCCGGGTCAATGTAAACTGTACCCTGTTCGATCAGATGACAGCGGAAGAGACGGCTAAGTTCTTCGACTTTGCAATCAATGACCTTGACGTCGAGGGCATCACGGTGTCGCCTGGTTACGCTTATGAACGTGCGCCCGATCAGGAGCAATTTCTGAGCCGCCGCAAGACCAAGCAGTTATTCCGCGACATCTTCAAGCGCCAAGGCGCATGTAAGTGGCGGTTTACGCAATCGACTCTGTTCAAAGACTTCCTGGCCGGCAACCAAACCTACGAATGCACACCGTGGGGCAACCCAACGCGGAACATCTTCGGCTGGCAGCGGCCGTGCTACCTACTTGGCGAAGGGTACGCCGACAGCTTCCGGCAGTTGATGGACGACACCGCATGGGATCAATATGGCACCGGGCGCTACGAGAAGTGCGCCAACTGTATGGTCCACTGCGGCTACGAAGCGACGGCCGTCAACGACACCCTGTCGCATCCGCTCAAAGCACTCGGCGTGTTAATCCGCGGTGTCAACACGGAAAGGCCGATGGCTCCGGAGATCCCGCTGGACAACCAGCGCCCTGCGGAGTTTGTTTTCGAGGGCCTGGTCAAGACCTTGACCCAGAAACGAGAAGAGGAAGAGGCCCTAGGGCAAGCCCAAACCGGGTCCCAACAGTCGAGCAACGCGGCCTAGCGCATCTAAGGCGCTGGACGTTTCCCTGGCGAGAGTGAGGAGCCGTGGTAGCGCCCACGGCTGGCAGGCGAGGTTTCCCAGCATCGGACCGACGCGCACACTGCCGTCGTGTCTAATAGAATTCAGCACCCATCTCGGTACCTCGCGGTCGTGCGCGTCCGATACTGCGCGCACGATCATCAGCGGTACTCCCGCCCCAGCCGCAACACGCGCGACGGCATGGCTCTCCATGTCGCAGACGAGGGCACCGGTTCGCTTGTGCAACGCGCCTTTTTCGGCTGCTGTAGGGACAACCGTATCACAACCGGCGACGCTTCCCTCGAGCACGTTGAGGCCAACCGCCGTTGCTTCTCGGATGCTCCGGCGCCACGTCTTGGAAGCGATAAGTCGTTGGTCGCCGAAGACGACTTCGGTGCCGAGAACAACCGCGCCGGCGACAGCATCGGAGGAAAGGCCGCCGGCGACGCCGAAGCTCATCAGCGCCCCGGCGCCGGCGGTGATCAGTGCTTGCGCGCCGGCCTTGGCCCTCTCGGGTCCGGAGCCGGAGAAACTAACGAACGACTCACCTGCCTTGGGTAGCCCTTTCAGGCAGTCCTCTTCGCGGGTGAGACCTGTGACCACGCCCACCCGCATTACTCACATCCCGTATTTGGGGAACGTGTCGTTGCGCTTCTGAAGGTTCCGGTAACGAGCCAGGGTCCAAAGCGGAAAATAGGCGCTGTAGCCGTGATAGCGCAGATAGAAAACGCGCGGGAAGCCGACCGCGTTAGTGTATTCCTCCTGCCATTTGCCGCCGTCGCGAGTGGCATTCATCAGATAATCGATACCCCCCTTGACAGCGACGCTATCGACCTCACCGGCTGCCATCAACCCGAGAACTGCCCAGGCCGTCTGCGACGGCGTGCTGTTCTTGACCTCATCGCGGCGATGTTGCCAATAACTGGCGCAGTCCTCGCCCCAGCCACCGTCCGGGCGTTGGCGCGTTTTCAGCCACTCGACCGCCTTTTGCACATAGGTCGTGGTCATGTCCTCATCAGCGGCGTTCAACGAGCACAACACGGACCACGTGCCATAGACGTAGTTATTGCCCCAGCGGCCGAACCACGATCCATCGTCCTCTTGCTCGCGCTTAAGATAGGAAAGCGCCTTGGACATCACCGGAACGTGGCGTTCGTAGCCAAGCTGCGCCAACATGCCGACGCAGCGCGCACTAACGTCGGCCGTCGGCGGATCGAGAAGCGCGCCGTGATCGGCGAACGGGATATGCTGCAGGAAATAATGTTCGTTATCGGCATCGAATGCGCCCCAACCGCCATTCTTGCTCTGCATGCCGATGATCCACTCGGTGCCCCGCTCGATGGCGTTGCGGTATTTCTCTGGGTTGGCGCGATGCAGGGCCATGACCACGACAGCCGTGTCGTCGACGTCGGGATAGTGGGCGTTCCAGTACTGGAACGCCCAGCCGCCGGGCCGGAGATGCCCGCGATTGCCTTTCCAGTCGCCCTTGACATCGAGAATCTGCCGTCCCTCGAACCACTCGGCGGCCCCTTCGAGGAGCGGATCATCGCCATCGACACCGGCCTCGAGCAAGGCATGACACGCGAGGCCCGTGTCCCACACCGGTGACAGGCACGGCTGGCAATACCCGGCCTCGTTGCGCTTCACCAACAGCTTTTCGATCGAGGCGCGCGCAGTGACGTAGTCCTCGTGGTCACGTGGATACCCGAGCGCATGGTAGGCCATTACAGTATTGGCCATGGCTGGGAAGATGCCCCCTAGTCCATCCTCGCCGTTGAGCCGATCCTTGATGAAATCGAGTGCCTTTTTGATCGCCTTGCGCTCCAGGCTCTTCGGCATATGGCAATCGGCCAATTGCATTATTCTGTCGATGGAGAGGAAGACGTCGCCGATCCAGTGACCGGTTGGGTTGACCATGTAGTTCCGCTCGACCTCAGGCGGCCTCGTGAACAGTTCGGCGATGTCGACACCGCGCGGATTGACCGCCTTCGGCTTAAGCGAGGTGAGGATGAACAACGGCACCATCACTGTCCGCGACCAGTAGGAAACCTTGTCGATATGGAACGGCGCCCATCTCGGCAGCAGCATCGCCTCGACGCGGTTCACTGGCACCGCCCGCCATGGCACCTGCCCGAACAGCGCCAGCGCTATGCGGGTGAAGACGTTTGACTTGGCGGCACCGCCGCGGGCGAGGATAGCTTCGCGCGCGCGGACCATGTGCGGTTCGTCTGGGTCACTGCCAACCAGTTTCAGGGCATAGTAGGCCTTGACCGAGGCGCTGATGTTGAAATCGCCCTCGTAATAGAGCGGCCAACCGCCATGCTTACCCTGGATCGAGAGCAAATAGCGAGCGAAGCTCTGTTCCGTCTCGTCGTCAATATCACCCAGGAAATGGTTAAGAAAAATATACTCCGACGGGATTGTCGCATCGGCCTCGAGCTCGAACGCCCAATGGCCGTCGTCCGCCTGACACCCTACGAGCCAGTTCTTTGCTTCCTCAATCGTTCCTTCGATCTGGCGTTCATCAGAGGCCCGCACCTCCTCCGATGGGGTCAATAATCTATCAAGCATGACCATCCGTTACCGCCTTAAATGGCCCACCCACCGGATTCCGGAAGATGTAATGATACCTTCGAGCACAGACTTGGCGAGTTCACTTTGTCGCAACAATATAACCGTATTGCAAGTTCTCGTCACAGATATATAACCGATTGCGCGACATTATGACCGGAGCGGATGGCGCCCTCGATGGTCGCCGGAAGCCCGGTGTCTGTCCAATCGCCGGCAAGGTGAAGGTTGCACCATCGTGTTCGTGCGCCCGGCCTCCGTCGGACCTGCTCGGGCGTCTGCGCGAAGGTCGCGCGTTTCTCCTTGACGATCCGATAAGGCCCGAGCTCGGCGTCGCCAAGATCGAGAGCCGTCGCGACCTCGCTCCACAGCCGTTCGGCGATCAGCTCGGTCGGCTGCGCGGCCAGATCGTCCGCGGCGCTAACCGTGACTGATACGATGTCGCCACGAATGAACAACCATTGGGCGGTGCCGCCGATCAGTCCACAAAACGAGATCTCCTGTGCCTCCTCCGCAAGGCAGAAATGGCCGTTGACGATGGCGCGGCTGTCGGTCGGCGTCTCCAGGCCGGGCACCAGCTCGGCGGCGATCAGCGGCGGCACGGCGAGGATGACGCTGTCGCCGTCCTGTACCTCGAGTTGACTGTCGCCGAAGTCGAGAGTGGTAAGCCGCTCGCCGTCAAAACCAAGCCGCCGCAGCCGCCGGTTGAAGGCGACGGGCGCGCCGTGGCGTTTGAGAAATGCCGTCGCCGGCGTAACGAAGCTATCGCTCAGCCCGTGCCGCGCGATCAAAGGCCGGCAGGCAGCCTCGCCTCGCCCGAAGGTCTCACGGATCACCGGCCACAGTAGGCGCGCAGCGCCCTCTTCGGCAGCGGTGTTGAGCACCGATACCGCGAGCGGTTTCCAAAACCGGCGGAACAAGAGGTTATCGGCGCCGAGGCAATCGGTGACCGAGTCCGTCGCCCTCGCTCGGGCCAGCTGCAGCCCCCACAGGTAATCTCTGAGACGGCTTCCGGGCACACGCCGCCAGGCCGAAAGGATTGACCACGGGATCGCGCCGCGGTCGGGTTTGACTTGCCACCTGAGGCCGCCGTCGAGATCCAGGAACGGAAACACCGCCGGGCTCGGTCCGGTGACGCTGTCCGCCGCGCCAATCTCACGAAGGAACGCGAGCGCCGCCCGGTTGCCACTCAGCAAAAGATGATTGCCGTTGTCGATGACGCGGTCCAGGTTGGCGTCGTGGAACGACCGGCAGCGCCCACCGGCGTAGCTGGCGCTCTCGTAGACGTTGACCACGCGACCCTGCGACGACAGCCGGACGGCGGCTGACAGCCCGGCAAGCCCGGCGCCGATGATATGTATCCGCCCGGCCAACGTTCACAGGATCCCGTATCGAAAAACAACCCACAGTTTCTCCAATGCTGACAAACGGACCCGTGTGCCGTGGTGGACCCATCCATGCGTTGTCATCTTGTGGAGGATGCGATGATAAACTTCCATCATCATTACCGCCGGCCGGATCCGCTCCGGGTCGCATGTGGCGATCATTGCCCGTGCCTCCTCGAACCGCCGTTCTGCGATGTTGGCGATTAGCTCACAGACTTGCGGCAGCCGCGGATGGTCGACGACGGCGGTCGCGTCGGCGGCATCAATATCGTGGGCGGCCAGCAGGTCCGCCGGCAGGTAAAGGCGGTCGAGTTCCGCGTCTTCGCGGATATCGCGCAGGATATTGGTCAGTTGCAGAGCTTGGCCGAGGGCCTGGGCGATTGCGTCGCCGTCGGCCTCGGGCACGCCAAACACCCGGATCGAGTGTCGACCGACGGCGCAGGCGACGCGGTCGCAGTAAAGGATCAGTTCCTCCATGTCAGCTAACCGAATCGAGGTGCCGGTGTCCATTTCCATGCCGTTGATGATGGCCTGAAAATCCTGTTTCCTGAGGCCGTAGCGCTCGACCGTCTCGGCCAAGGCGCGGGCGATTGGCGAGTGCGGGCGATCGCCGTACAGGCGTTCGATCTCGCCGCGCCACTGGCCGAGACGCGCCCGTTTCTCGTCCGGATCTCCGGCGCCGTCGGCAATATCGTCGACCTCGCGACAGAACGCATAGATAGCGTACATCGCGCGGCGTTTGCCGGCCGACAACCGCCGCATGGCCCAGAAGAACGACGTGCCGGACCTGCGGACGACGTCCTCGACATGGGCCACAGCCTCGGCACGAGATGCGTCCGTTGCGGGTTTTTTGTTAACGATGGCGTTCATGGCGCTCATGGATACACCAGTCTCCGGCTCCAGAACAGGGCGCGTCACGCTGGCCGCGACACTTTTTCGGAATATGTCCGTCCCTTCCAGGCGCTACCCCGACCGCGCCAATGGCGGATCGCCGACGACACCGTTATCAACAAATACAAGACGGCCGCCACCGGCAACCATGGCCCACGCCAAAGCGGCTGGCCGTAGAGGCGAAGGGTCGGCGCGTAGGCCGCTGTCATTATTCCCATCGCGGCGGCGCCGGCGAAGCTGAGCGCGGTATCCCGGAGGATTACGCCGACGAAAAGCGAAACCGACGGCACCAGATAGATAATCACCATCCCCAGCACGGTGCCGAACAGCGCAAGCACAGAGTGGTTGAGCTGTACGAAGGCGGTACGGGCGACCATGTGCCAGATTTGCGCTAAATCGTCGTAAGCGCGCAGGCTCACGGTGTGCTCCGTCAAACCGAGCCATATGGGGCCGTGGCGCTTGATCAGGGTGGCGAGCGCGCAATCGTCGATCAGCCGATCTCTGATCGTCTGGATGCCGCCGGCAGCCACCAGCGCTGACAGCCGGACCAGCATGCAGCCGCCAGCAGCAGCAGCCTCGGGCCGGCTGCGGTCGTTAACCCGGGGGAACGGATAGAGCTTCTGGAAGAAGAAAACGAACGCCGGGATTAGCAACCGCTCCCATCCGCTCTCGCAGCGCAGTTTGACCATCAACGACGTAAGATCGAGTCCGCCCTTTTCTGCCATCGAGACCAGTTCGCGAAGATTGGCCGGGTGGTGCTCGATGTCGGCGTCCGTCAATAACGCGTAGCCAGCCTCGGATAGGGTGTCCCCGGCTGCCGTCAAGCCCTGCTGCAAAGCCCAAAGCTTTCCCGTCCAGCCGGGCTCGAGCGGCTCCCCCTTGACTACCGTCAATCGGTCCGAACGACCGGCTGCAGTGGCGGTGTCGTCGTCGCTATTGTCGTCGACGACGATGACGTGAATTTTGCCCGGGTAGTTCTGCGCTAGCAGCGAACCGACGGTGAAGCCGATCGTCGCAGCCTCGTTGCGAGCCGGTATCACGGCGACCACTGCAGGCCAAGCGGCGAACTCCGCCGCCGGTGCGATCCGCTGGTCGCAGCGCCAGAACCCGCCGCGCAACAGAAGCAAGCCGATCCACACTGCCACGGACACTAGAGCGAAGCCGAGGAGCAGACCGGTGGTCACGACAGCCGGCTTCTTAGGCCAGCGGCCAAGGCGCCACGGATGCAACAAAAGAGATAACTGGCCTTGGTCAACTGCACGCGGGGCCCTAACGGGTCACGGACCCGCAACTGCTCGATCAACCGCTCAGCGATAGCGATGATCGCCGCCGATTCCATAGCCAAACCGCGTCTTCTCAGGCCGTCGGGCAGCGACCGCGACCTATCGAGTAGATCAGCGGTCGCATTCAATGTGCGATCGAGCAGCGAGCGGAGGGCAGTGCTCGACGCGGCGGCCGCTAGATTCTCGACCGTCGCCCCTGCCTCCGCCATCCAATCGGCCGGCAGGTAGACGCGATCCAGTGTCTGGTAATCGTCCTTGCAGTCCTGCAGGTGGTTGATCACTTGCAGCGCCATGCAGAGCGCGTCCGATGGGCCGTAGCCGTGGCTGGACCCGCCGTGGAGGTCGAGCAAATAACGCCCCACCGGCGCCGCCGAGAGAACGCAATACTCCATTAGGTCATCCCAATCGGCGTAGCGAAGCTTGGTCGCATCCTGCTTGAAGGCGGCGATCAGATCGATGCAATGACGGGCGGGAACGCCGGTTTCGGCCAGGCTCCGACGCATCAGGTGCACGGTTTCCAACGCTGGACTATCGGTCTCACAACCGAGCAGCACATCCTCGAAGCGCTTCAACCGGGCGAGCTTTTCGTCGGCTGGGAGATTCGGATTGTCGGCAATATCGTCGATCGCCCGGGCGAACCGATAGAAGACGGCGATATGCGGCCGAAGCGCGCGCGGCAACAGCCATGATCCGACCGGAAAGTTTTCGTAGGCCGTGTCTTTGCCGGACGGTGTCTCGACAGCGGCGACAAAAGGATTTGTCATCAGTATCGCGCGGGACTGAACTCTGCTGGGACCTCAAGTCGCCGCTTCGATCCGCTTACGCAGTTCGATAAGCAGGCTTTGCACTCTGCCATTGTTCTGGCGTATGAATGACGCGAATTCCTCCCGCTGGGTCACGCCCATGCTCAGGCCTTCGACCAAGATGTCGACGACGCGATAGACGTGGCCATCGGCACGCACGCGCCAGGCGACTTTGATCGGCTTGAGGCCGTTCGGACGCAACAATCTGGAGTGTACTAGTACATCCTTGCCGCCACGTACTTCAGCACGCTCGACACTCAGGGTTTCGCCCGAATAGCGCTCGAACCGTTCGGTGTAGACTGCCACCATGAGCTGCTCGAAAAGCTCGAGGTATTCTTTGCGCTCGACCTCCGTGGCCCTACGCCAATAGCGACCAAGCACCCACTTGGCGATGCCCTTAAAGGCAAAGTATTCGTGCATCATTTCGCGAAACCGCCTGCGCCGCTTGTCTTTGTCTAGGTCGGATACAGTCAGCTCAGCGATCGCCTTGACCGCCATATCCTCGACAAATGCCTTAGCCTCAGCGCCGAACTCCTCGTCGCCCGCCTGAGCAGGAACACCGCCAGCAACCAGCAACACGCCTAACAGTATTAGCGCAATTACTGACCGTCCCTTCGTCCGAAACACCGACATGGCTTCTAGCTCCGTCATGTTTGGTATAAGTAGTCCTGAAACCACAAAAGAAATCAAAGGTCGATTCTTTCGTGAAGCCCAATCAAGTCGGGGAGGTGAGTTTCAATTCTATCTGGCCTCAAAAAATATTGTTTTTTCATCGCATTATGGGTGGTTTCTAGTGTCGTGGAATTTAATCATAAAGTATCTAAATGATCATGAACTCCAGGGTTCGCCGGCAATTCATTAAGCGATCCGGCCAACGCCGTCAAGACTCGCTCATTTGGCTGGACGAAAGCGCATCAACGTTCAGGACGAGGAACCATGTCGTCGACGAGATTATCGTCCGCCTTTACAATCATGATGAAATCGCCGCGTCTAAAAGCGATTGGGGCGAAACGGCCTAATATCAACGTTAGGTGTGCGACCATCGATCAGTTCAGCGATAATTTGCGCGGTCTTTGGCGCTGCGGTTAGGCCTATGTGCTGGTGGCCGAAGGCAAATATGACATTGTCAAACTTAGGCGACGAACCGATCACTGGTAGACTGTCCGGCAACGTCGGCCTCAGTCCCATCCATTCGGAGTATCCGTCGGTGCGGATGCCTGGGAACATGTGCCCGCCGAGCGCTAGCAGCGCCCGCGCGCGAGCATAGTTAGCTGGCGCAACGACGCCGCCGAACTCGACCGTGCCAGCAAACCTGAGTCCCATTGCCATCGGCGTCACCAGAAACTTGCGCTCGCCACTCATCACCGGACGCTTCGGCATGACGCCGGGATCGGGAAGCGTAACGTGGTAGCCGCGCTCCGTATCAAGCGGCACCGTCACACCGAACGTGCGAGCCAGGGGCCCAGAATAGGCACCGGCAGCGAGCACCACGACGTCGGTCTCGAGGCGGCCGTCGTCGGTAATCAAAGCCGTGACATCCCGTGGGCCAAATTCGGCATCTTTAACCTCGCAACGGCGGATGTCGCCTCCGAGACGTCGAAAGTGGTCAGCCAACGATTTGACCAAACCTTCTGGGTCGACCGTGAAGCCGTGATCCAGGAGCCGGTAGGCGAACTTGAAATGATCGGCGAGCGTAGGCTCCAGGTCCCGGACCTCGCCGCCGCGCAATCGCTCGACCCGGACTCCCAGCTGTTCCCTCAGCTCCATATCGAAGGCGGCCTTGGCGAAGGCTTTTTTCGTTTCGAAAACGTAGATGTAGTCGGACGCGCGCACTAACGAACCCACCCCGGCCTCCTTCGCCAATTGCTGATAGAGTTCGACCGAAGGGTCGGTAAGCGTTTGCAACGCTGCCGCGGTTTGGTGCACCTGTTTCAGGTTTCCGGCGCGGACAAATCGGACCAGCCACGGGATCAGCCGCGGCAGATAGGTCCAACGAATCGCTAGCGGCCCAAGTGGATCGAGTAACCACTTTGGAACCTCAGCAAGAATCCGGGGTGACGACAGCGGCACGAACGACGAGCGTGCGATCAGCCCGGCGTTGCCAAACGAACAACCCTGGCCCGGTGCTTCCCGATCGAGGACGACGACGACGTGCCCAGATTTAACTGCCTGAAGGGCGCAATTGATGCCGACGATTCCGGCGCCAACGACGGTGACATGACGGCGCTTGCGAGTTGTTTCGCATCCAATATCTTTGTCCATGCTGCTGTCCATCCCCATGGCCGACGCCCCGATTAGCAATATGCGAGTCTGCCGCCACCGCGACAAGGAGAGCATGAGTCTGGCCGGCTGTTATTTTCCGGGTCAAATCAGTACACTTTGTGGCCGCTGAATTGCGTTCCGAAAGGAAACACTCGATGGCCTGTTGCCATTACTACGCCGTGACGGAAGACGGGGAAGACACCTTCACCGTCAATGCGAATACCATCACCTTCGGCAAAGACTGCCTCCGTGAAGCAGGCGATTTAGCAAGGTCGCTTGGTATCGGTCGAATTGCATTGTTCACAGACAGGCAACTAGCCGCGACACCCCATGTCGCTGCCGTCAAGAGGTCGCTCGCCGACGCCGGGATCGATGTCGCCCTCTACGACGAGGTCCGAATCGAGCCGACCGATATATCTTTTAAGGCCGCGACCGACTTTGCCCGCGAGGGCAATTTCGAAGGCTTTATATCGGTCGGCGGCGGTTCGGTTATCGATACCACCAAGGCGGCTAACCTCTATTCCACCCATCCCGCCGATTTCCTCACCTACGTCAACGCTCCGATTGGCGGCGGCCAGCAACCCCCGGGGCCCCTGAAACCCCATATAGCCTGCCCGACGACATCTGGAACCGGTTCCGAATGCACTGGCATCGCCGTATTTGACCTGCTTGAGATGAAGGCCAAAACCGGCATCGTCTCCAACTGCCTTCGGCCGAGCCTTGCGTTGGTCGACCCGTCCTGCACACATACCATGCCCAGGAACGTGATCGCGGCGAGTGTCTTCGACGTCTTGAGCCATGCGCTCGAATCTTATACCGCGCGGCCGTTCACGATGCGACCGGCACCTAAGCGCCCAAGCGCCCGACCGGCCGGCCAGGGAGCCAATCCGTGGAGCGATTTAGGCTGCCGGGAGGCGCTTAACATACTCGGCAAGTATCTCGTTCGCGCGATCACCGACGACACCGACACTGAAGCCCGCGAGCAGCTGATGTGGGCGGCGACATTAGCCGGGATAGCGTTCGGCAACTCCGGGGTCCACGTGCCACACGGTATGTCTTATTCGGTCGCCGGTCTGGTCCGTAATTTCTACCCCGACGGCTACCCGAAGGATGCGCCGATCTGCCCACACGGGATGTCTGTAATCGTCAACGCGCCAGCTGTCTTCCGCTTAACGGCGCCGGCATGCGCGGACCGCCACCTAGCAGCAGCCAGGTGGCTGGGTTCCGAGACCCGCGGCGCTTCGGACGGTGACGCTGGCGAGGTGCTGTCCGAACGGCTGATCGATCTGATGAAGGCGACCGACATGCCCAACGGTATCGGCGGCGTGGGCTACGGCGCCGCCGACATCGTACCGCTCACCGACGGCGCCTTTCCGCAACAAAGGTTGCTGCACAACGCCCCGCTCGAGATTTCAAAGGAGACGCTTAGCGGTTTGTTCGAAGGGGCGATGAGCTATTGGTAACGGCCAGTTCTAATCGCCCGCCCGTTGCTGTAACTCCTTCCATAGATCGTCGGCAATTTCAACGCCATCCTTCTCAGCCCGTTCGCGCAGTTCCAGCCGGCGCTCACCCGGAAGCCGCGTTCCCGACTGTCCGCCGATGGCGCTGACTAGTTCTTCGACGCCTTTATTGAAGCCACCGCCCGAGAACGCGTCCGGGTCGAAGACGACGAAGAACTGCCCGATCGCTGGCGGAGGGCCCTCGGCATCGAAGAACGAGCTGGCCTGGAAGCCAGCGTTGGAGCCAGTCATCGCCGCTGTCAACAATTCGACCATCAGCACCAAGGCTGAGCCCTTCGGCCCACCGATGGGAAGCATAGCGCCTTGCATGGCAGCGATAGCGTCGGTGGTCGGGTTGCCTTCCCTATCGACCGCCCAGTTGTTCGGGATCGGCTCTCCGCGGTCGGCTGCCAGCTTGATCCTGCCGCGCGCCACCCGGCTCAAGGAGGTATCAATGACAATCGGCGCGGCACCGACACGCGGACAGGCAAAGGCGATGGGGTTGGTGCCAAAGACGGCCCGGCCACCACCGGCGGGTGCGATGGCAGCCGGCGAGTTGGTGAAGCCCATGGCCGTGAAGCCATGTTCGGCAACGCTTTCGACATGATGGCCGATGACCCCGGCGTGGTGGGAGCTGCCGATGGCGACAGCAGCGCATCCGGCTACCAGTACCATGTCGGTGACGCGCTCTAGACCGATGCGAACGGCCGGATAGGCGAAGCCGTTCTTGGCATCAACGCGGACGGCAGCGTTGCCCGTCTCGGTCAGTTCCGGCATCGCGAAGCCATCGACCTTGCCCAACTCCGCCTGGTCAGCATAGGCCGGCAGCCGCGATAGTCCGTGGCTGGCGATGCCGTCGGACTCAGCCCGGATCAACGCCTCCACAACTGATGCCGCGTTCTCTGGCGACGTCCGCGCCCCGGTCAGAACGCGGACCCCAAGGTCACGGAGCTCCTCAAGGTGTTTCCTAGGCACGGCCCTCAGGCGCTTCGATAGAGCTTGGTCAACACAAATTGCCGATGGCCTAGCGCCTCCGCCGCTGTGTGGCGCCCGTTGCAGGTACGGATGGTGATGTCGATTAAGCCGTCTCCAGCCTGATCCAGACTCAGCTCGCGACGTAGGATGCCCGAGCAGTCGTAATCGACATGCTCAGACATTGTCCGCACGGTACGCGGGTTAGCCGTCAGTTTGATCACTGGCTCTATCGGGTTGCCGACGATGTTGCCCTGCCCGGTCGGGAACAGGTGCACGGCAAATCCGGCTGCCGCCTGCAGGGTCACGCATTCGGCTGCCGCCGAAGATGTGTCCATGAAGTAGAGCCCAGGGCCCTTTCTTGGGAGTTCCGCCGGACCCAGCACGTCGACGTACTTGGCCTTTTTACCGATCTTCTCCAAGTTGCCAAAAGCCTTCTCCTCGATCGTCGTTAGTCCACCCTGGATGTTGCCCTTTGTCGGCTGACTATCGGAAAGATCGGACGTCTTATAGGGCTCGATTACCTCGTCCATGTAGGCCTGCCAGGTCTTCATAAATTTTTTGCCCACCGCCTTGGTCTTACCGCGCGTGGCGCAGACCATTTCGGCTCCGGTAATTTCGGAGGTCTCACCGAAGCAGGTTGTCGCCCCCCAGCGGTCCATCTTGTCGATAAAGTTGCCGACCGTCGGGTTCGACGCAAGACCGGATGTGGTATCTGATTCTCCGCATTTGACGGAAACCCAGAGGTCGTCGACGCCGAATTCTTCGCGCTGCAGTTCGGACCCCCAATGAACGAACTCCTTGGCTTGACGGCTAGCCGCAGCGATCACCTTATGGTCGCCGTTTTGTTCGATGGCAAAGCCCGCCACCGGTTTGCCGGTCTTGGCGATGCCGTCGACGACGCGTTGCGTCCACGCCGGCTCGATGCCGATGACTATAACGGCAGCGACGTTGGGGTTGGCGCCGGTGCCGATCAGGGTGCGGAAGTGTAGCTCAAGGTCCTCGCCAAACTGCAGGCGACCGTATGGATGCGGGATCGCTAATGTACCCTTTATGTTGTTGCTCACCGCCTCGCTGGCGGCGTTCGAAAGGTCGTCCAGAGGCAAGATGACGACGTGGTTGCGGACGCCGACGCGGCCATTCTCCCGGCGATAGCCCCAAAACGTCGGCCGGCCCCGGCCTGAGCGGGTCCAGGTGACGCGCGGATTGGGGCTAACGAGGGTGGCTTTCTCGACGTGCTGCGGAACTTTTGGCGAACCAACGGCAACCGAGCGTGGCGCCCGCTTTGCTCTTTTTGCTGCTTTAGCCATCCCTACCACCTCTTGGTCTTAACATTCTGGATGTGTACATGGCCTCCCTTCTTTATATCCTTAACAGCGACGCCGATGTCGTGGCCGTACTTGATGATGGTGGCGCCCTCCTTTATGTCGCGCAGCGCGACCTTGTGGCCTAGCGGTATCGAACCCAGGGACTTGATTCTGATCGTCGCGTCGGTGGCCATCAGCCAGCCCGACAGTGCGGCACCAGCTTTAACACCCTCAACGACGACCACGCCCACTGTGTCGACGGTATCGTGGACAAGAAATTGCGGTGCTGCCAATCAATCCTCCTCTGGCTGCAACGTGTGGACAGGAAACTCTAAAAGACATCCAGGCCTAGTAGCCTAAGGCACCAGCACCACTTGCGGCAAGGAACCCCTCGAAGCCATTGAGGGACAGGCTCGCAACAGCACATATTGTGACACTTAAGTTTAACTTGCCAACGCGCCGCCATAACGTGTAAGGGCGATGCCGATGACCACTACAATCAAGAACATCCTCTTTATCTGCACCGGCAACTCGTGCCGCAGCATTATGGCCGAAGCAATTTTGGCCCGCCTCGGCGGCGGCCGCTACTGTGCCTACAGCGCTGGCAGCCATCCGGCTGGCGTGGTCAATCCTAATACTCTGGAACTGCTGGCCGCCAAGGGTCACGATATTGCCGGCTTCAGCTCCAAGAGCTGGGACGGTTTCACCAATCCGGGTGCAGTGGAAATGGATCTGATAATTACCGTTTGCGACAACGCTGCCGGGGAGGCCTGCCCGATCTGGCTCGGGCATCCGGAAAACGCCCACTGGCCGTTTCCCGACCCGGCGGTGTTTCGTGGCTCTGCCGACGAAATCCGCGCCCATTACGCCCAAATTTACGAACGCATCGACGCGCGCATCCAAAAATTCCTCGACGACGTCGAGGACATCGAAGACGCCGGATGACAGCGTCGACGCCGTCCCTGGCCCGCCGGCTCGCCGCCGAAGCGCTCGGCACTGGATTCTTGCTCGCCACGGTGGTCGGTTCAGGGATCATGGGCGAGGCGCTGGCTGGCGGCAATACTGCGGTAGCGCTCTTGGCCAATACCATCGCCACCGGCGCCATCTTAGTGGTCCTAATTTTAGTTTTCGGCGCCGTCTCAGGCGCCCATTTCAATCCTGCTGTGACGCTGGCTTTCCTAATCCGGCGCGAGATCGGTGCTGGCGTCGCGGCGGCTTACGTCGTAATTCAGGTCATCGCCGGGCTGCTCGGAGTGTTGGCAGCTCATCTGATGTTCGATCACGCGCCGTTCACGGCCGGCATCCACATCCGCACCGGACCGCCACAATGGTTAGCTGAATTCGTCGCCACCTTTGGCCTGGTGGCAACCATCGTCGGTTGCCTGAAATGGCGACCCGACGCCGTGCCTTACGCGGTCGGGCTGTTCATCTCAGCGGGATATTGGTTTACATCGTCGACGTCCTTCGCCAACCCGGCGGTCACCATCGCACGTTCGTTCACGGACACCTTCTCCGGTATCCGACTGGTAGATGCGCCGGGCTTCATCGCCGCCGAGTTCGCCGGCGCTGTTGTAGCGACGTTGGTCTTCCGATGGTTGCTCGCGAATTCCTCTAAAGAGCCTTGAAGTATCAAGTTGTTATCTATACTCACGGCGTACCAGAATTACTTTCGATAGGGGCTTGACCCGCCAAAAGATCGCCATATTTATTTGGCAAAATACGCTGACGGTGCAGAATAATTTTTGGAAAACGAGTGGCACAACAATAACTCGTCCTGCAAATGATCAAACTCCAGAATCTCGTCAAACGCTTTGGTCCATTGAACGCCGTCAATAGCATTTCTATGGCGGTTGGTCGTGGCGAAGTGGTCGGCTTCTTGGGCCCCAACGGCGCTGGCAAATCGACGACCATGAAAATCATCACCGGGTTTCTTCCGGCGACATCCGGCACGGTCGAAGTCTGTGGCTTCGATGTCGGCGAGAAACCGGTCGAGGTGCAGAAGCGGCTTGGCTACCTTCCGGAGGGCGCGCCCGCCTACGGCGACATGACACCAGCGTCGTTTCTCGATTTTGTCGCCCAAGTTCGCGGTTACCGCGGCGCAGAAAAGCAGGTCTGCATCGAACAGATAGTCGAGAAAACGTCGCTCAAGAGTGTCCTCGATCAATCCATTGAAACGCTGTCGAAAGGGTTCAAACGTCGCGTCGGACTGGCGCAGGCGATGCTCCACGACCCGCCGGTATTGATCATGGACGAGCCCACAGACGGCCTCGACCCCAATCAGAAACACCACGTCCGCAACCTGATCCGTGAAATGGCAGCAGACAAAGCCGTCATCGTCTCGACACATATTCTGGAAGAGGTCGAGGCCGTATGTACGCGTGCCGTAATCATTTCGGAAGGGCGCCTGGTCGCCGACGGAACGCCCGAACAGTTGATCGGCCGCTCATCGATTCATAACGCCGTCCGCATCGAGCTTGAACCGGCCGAACTCGATCTCGCTAAGCCGGCGATTGAGGCCCTGGACGAGGTCGGCGGCGTAGACATCTTGAGTCGGGCCGACGGGCGCGCTTCGCTCAGGGTCGTCAGCAAGGATGGACAGCCTATCACCGTCGCCGTCGGCGCGCTGATGCGCGAGAAAGGTTTTAACATTACCGAGATCTATACGGAAAAAGGCGCTCTCGACGAGGTCTTCCGGCAGATCACCATTGGCGAAGACGGCACGGAGGTCAATCGTGGGTAACGTTGGCATCGTCGCGATGAGGGAACTCCGGGCATACTTCGCGACCCCAATCGCTCTTGTCTTCATTTTTATTTTCCTGACCTTGACCGGCGCCTTCGCGTTCTACGTCGGCGGCTTTTTCGTCCGCGCGCAAGCCGACTTGCAGGCTTTCTTCGTCTATCACCCCTGGCTATTCCTGCTGTTGGTGCCTGCGATCGCCATGCGGCTATGGGCAGAAGAGCGCAAGACCGGGACCATCGAAATTTTGATGACACTGCCAATCTCGACCACCGAGGCGGTACTCGGTAAGTATTTTGCCGCCTGGGCGTTTTGCGGTATCGCTCTTAGCCTGACAGCGCCGATGTGGATCACTGTCAACGTGCTCGGCGATCCGGACAACGGCGTCATCCTAGCCAGCTACGTCGGCAGTTTCGTCATGGCCGGTGCCTACCTAGCGATTGGGTCGTGCCTATCGGCGCTAACCAAGAACCAGGTCATCGCCTTCATTATGTCGGCGACGGTATGCTTTCTGTTTACCATGAGCGGAGCTGAACTAGTGCAGGACTTTGTCCGTACCCTTGCACCGGAAATCGTCAGCCAAGCAATCTTCCAGATGAGCTTCCTGGCCCATTTCGAATCCGTCACCCGCGGCCTGATCGATCTTCGCGATGCTGTGTTCTTCGCGTCGCTGATCGCCATATGGCTGTTTGCCAACGTCGTCATTATCGACATCAAAAAAGGCAGTTGAGGCGAGCTGATGGATAAATCGAAAACCAGTAATAGGGCCAAACTAGCGCTCGGTGGGCTCGGCTTCGCAGTGGCAATCTTTTTCGCTGTCAATATCTTCGCCAATGCCGCGTTAAAGGGCCAGCGCCTTGATCTGACCGAGGACCGACTTTTTACTTTGTCCGAAGGCACCAGCCAAGTGATCTCCTCAATTGACGAACCTATTACAGTCCGGCTCTATTTCTCGAAAGCTCTCGGCGAAGTCAATCCGCGTCTTCAGACCTACTTCAACCGCATTCGCGACCTACTCGATCAATACGCGAATATTTCCGAAGGCAAGTTACGCTTCGAGCTTTACAACCCCGAGCCGTTCACCGAGGACGAAGATCGCGCCGTTGCATTCGGTCTTCAGGGTGTGCCAATAAACAACGCTGGCGACCGCGGCTATTTCGGCCTCGTCACTACCAACAGCACCGACGACCAGGAAACCATCGGGTATTTGAACCCACGACGGGAGGCCTTCCTGGAGTACGACCTGACCCGTATGATCCAAGGCCTAGTCAATCCGGAGCCGAAAACCATCGGAATTCTAAGCGGGATACCGATCAATGGAATTCCGATGGCG
Source organism: Alphaproteobacteria bacterium MarineAlpha3_Bin4 (assembly GCA_002938045.1). Taxonomy (GTDB): domain Bacteria; phylum Pseudomonadota; class Alphaproteobacteria; order Rhodospirillales; family Casp-alpha2; genus PTLJ01. Next base: position 19,777 of record PTLJ01000001.1, on the reverse strand, counting down.
CAGCAACCACGCTGGGCTATCGTTGACCAAATCGCCGATTTTTTTGACGTTCGTAACATCGAAGCCACCGAAACGACGATTCCCGAAGAGGTGGATATACTGCTGATCGCCCACCCGAAGCAACTCAACGAGCTGCTACTCTATGCCATTGACCAATTCGTCCTCAAAGGCGGCCCCGCGCTGATCTTCAATGACCCAAATTCGGAAGTCGAGATAGCCGTAGCGCGTGGCGCGCCGGACGCGGGCGTATCCGACCTTGGCCCGCTACTCAAAGCCTGGGGCGTCGCGCTAGAGGCCGGTAAGGTGGTCGGCGATCTCGACACGGCTCGGCGGGTCAACGTCCGCCGAGATGGACAAATCGCTGTCGCTGATTACGTCGTTTGGCTGTCGTTGGACAAGCGCAACTTCAACACAAATGATCCAATAACCAGCAACCTCAACCGCGTCAACGTCGCTTCCGCCGGCAGTCTGGTTGCCGCTGATGGCGCAACGACGAAACTAACTCCACTAATTACTACCAAGGTTCGTGCGGCGCGCATTGATGCCGAAAAGGTTCGCATGAACCCTGACGTCGTCGCTTTGTTCCGCGAGTTCAAGCCGGAAGGGAAACCGCTCATCATCGCCGCGCGGGTTCAGGGTTTAACTAAAAGTGCTTATCCAGATGGTCGACCCAAGCCAGATAAGGAAAAACAGCTGGAGTCCGTGGCAACGCACATGGCGTCCGCCAAAGACCCGATCAATGTCATCGTCGTTAGCGACGCCGATCTGCTGCACGATCAATTTTGGGTCGAGCAGCAGGACCTCTTTGGCCAGAACTACCAAGTCCCCTTCGCCAGCAACGCCGATCTAGTACTCAACGCGCTCGAGAATCTAGCCGGCGGCTCAACCTTAGTCGGGTTACGCAGCCGTGGTGAGACGACGCGGCCATTCAGCATGGTGCTACGCATCCGCCAAGACGCCGAGCTAAAGTACCGGGCCAAGGAACAAGAGCTGGTCGCCAAACTAAAACAGGTGCAACAGGAAATGACCCAGCTAGTGTCGCAGGAGGAAAACGGCGGCGAAGCAACGGTGACAACCGCCGACCGTCAAGCGATCGAGAATCGGAGACGCGAGATGATCTCGATCCGCCGTCAGTTGCGCGATGTGCAACATGCGCTTCGCGAGGACATCGACAATTTAGACATGTTGCTGAAGTTTCTTAACATTGTTGCGATACCGCTTCTTCTTGGCGTCGCTACGCTGGTGTTGATACTGTTCCGACGCGTTCGGCACAGGGTCGCCTGAGGAAAACGAGACGAGGAAGGAAACGCAATGACACCGCGCACATTCACCATCCTCGGCATCGTCGCTGTGATCTCCGTCACCGCCGCTACGCTAGCGCTCGGAATGCGGCCGCAGTTTTTGGAGTTTCGCGCTGATGGCGAACGCGTCTTTCCGAGCTTGCTGGAAAATGCCGACCAGGTTGCCTCGTTCCAAGTTCGGCAGGGTAACGATCAGATGACCTTTGTCCATAGTGACAAGGGCTGGGTTCTTTCCGAGAGCGGCGGTTACGCCATAGATAACCGGTTGGCAGCGAAGGTCATCCTCGGCCTCGCCTCGCTTGAATTCCTGGAAGCAAAAACCAAACGCAAGGAAAAACTCGCCAAACTTCGTCTCGAAGATCCACTCTCAGAGAAAAGCCAGGCGCGGCTTTTGACGTTCGTTGACAAAAACGACAAGGAAATAGCGAATCTAATCTTAGGCCGCGACAACTACTCGCTCCCGGCTACAATGACCGGGGGCATTTATATTCGCAGACCCAACGAAGACCAGGCCTGGCTTGCAAAGGGCGCTGTCGAAATCGGCGGCGAGCCACGCGACTGGCTGGTCCGCAATATCATCGACATCCCGCTAGAGCAGATTAAACATGTCCGTTTCAGCCACCCAGACGGCGAGACCTTTACCATCGTCGGTGATTTGTCGGTCAAGGATGGTTTCAAACTCGAGAGCGTGCCGGAGGGCATGAAGCTTAAAACCAGCTACGGACCACGCTCGATTGCTAACGTGGTCAATAACTTTCTACTGAATGACGTCCGTCGGCAGACCGAATTGACGCTTACGGATACGGAAGCCAGCGTTTCAGAGTTCACCCTTGTAAACGGCGACGTAGTTAAGCTTGAACTGTGGGACAAAAAACCGCGTAACTGGATGCGTGTCATAGTCTCAGGAGAATCCCAGCAGGCGGCCGCCATTGCCAAGCGAACCGAGGGCTGGGTTTACGACATTCCCGATTACCAGGCCGAACTACTGCGCAAGCGCTTCACCGAACTGATCGAAGCTGAAAAGCCGGCGTCGTAGGGTTCCCGCCGTCGGTGCGTCGAACTTAGTCGTACTTTAAAACCTATGATGCGCTTTAAATTCTATGAAGCGTGCACCTTGTCCAGTTTCTGGAAGCTAGCAGTTATGGAGCTGCATTTTAAGAGAGAAGCGGTTGCAATCGGTCGGCGCTAGGCTCCTGACGCCGTCGCACAGGATTAAACGGTTTCGGCCGTTGTCTTCAGCAAGACTTCAAAGCCGTTTTTATTAGCCATCATGGCCTTTCGTCGAGCCAGCGGGCAATGCGGAACAGTTTGGCATCACCACCGGCGCGGCCGATCACCTGGACGCCAATCGGCAGACCATTCGGTCCTGTCAGTTTGGGCAAGGTTACGGTGGGAACACCGGTCAGGGTCCAGATCCGCTGGAAAGCAGGGTTACCCGTCGATTCCAGACCTACAGGCGCCTCACCCGGAGCGGCAGCGGTAATAAGGGCGTCGTAGTGCTCGAACAGGTGATCAAGGGCTCCGGCGATAGAATCGGCGAGTTCCAATGCCCGGATGTATGCGTCAGCCGAGATGCCGCGTCCAGCCTCGACACGACGGACTGTCTCCGCCATTAACTTTCCGGCGTCGCGCTCCACGTATTCTTCCAGGTTAGCATACAGGTTAGCATTCATCACCGTCACTTGGACATCGAGCGCAGATTCAAAGACGCCTGCCAGTTCGACCTGAGTGACGGCGTCCGCCAGCTTATCGACGTATGCCTCGAACAGTGGTGGCATGTGTGGCTCGGCGTAATCCCACGGTGGGCCTGTTACGAAGGCCAGGCGTGGAGTTTTAACTACCCGCTCCGTCCAGGCGTCAATAAGTCCACAGGCGGGTTGGTCACGCATATCTAGGTCGGCTGGGTCCCAAACCATCAGCGCATCCCCGATCAACGCCAGATCAGCGAGGCTACGACCGTAGACGCCGATGTGGTCAAGCCGCCGTGCAAGAATGAATGTGCGCGCCCGCGAGATCGACCCAAACGTTGGTTTGTAGCCGTAGATGCCGCAGAACGATGCCGGACGAATTACAGAACCACCGGTTTGACTTCCCAAAGCCAGCGACGCCATGAAATCGGCGACAGCAGCACCCGAACCACTCGATGAGCCACCTGGCGTATGCGCCGGATGGTGCGGATTGGTGGTACCGTGCGCACCAGACATGGCGAATTCAGTGGTTACTGTCTTGCCCATTATCACGGCGCCGGCACGCCTGAGCAACGCTACTGTGGTCGCGTCCTGGGCCGGTCGACGGCCGGCGAACAGCGCGGAGCCGTTTTCGGTCGGCAGGTCGGCTGTATCGATGATGTCCTTGATGCCGACGGGAATACCTTGCAAGGGCCCCGGTTCGACGCCACTAGCAAGCGCCTCGTCCGTGGCGCGAGCTTCAGCCATCGCTAGGTCTGGGTCAAGATGAGCCCAGGCCTTGACTACCGGTTCGCGTTTGGCACAACGTGCTAAACAGGCTGTGACCAACTCCGCAGACGTCAATTCGCCATCGATGATCGCGCGCACCGCATCCACGGCTGTCATATGGCACGCGTCGTCGTTCATGTTTCGGGTTCCCTCCCAGGTCACGCATGCGGTCGTTGACGCTACCGGCCTCCTAGCCACACCATAGGGCCGCTGGTCAGATGCTCGCAAGAAATATGATCCATACAGCCACTAAGGGTAGGTTCCGACCCCAAAATAAGAATCCAATTAGTCCCTCTTCGGTTGTGTTCGCTAGTTTCTGCTTGGTATATCAGTATTTTCCGATAGTGGTTCCAAGGATGCAGTGCGCTTTCAAGACTGTATTTCTAGTCGCTGACGCCAGAAGAGGATGAAATTGTCCGAGATCGACCGCACCAACTATGAGAGCTTCCGTTTCTGGACGCCTGTAACGATCCGCTATTCGGATCAGGACTCAATGGGCCACGTCAATAACTGTGCCTATGCCGCCTATGCGGAAGCCGGACGGACCATGTTTCTCGGTGGCCTACTCGATTCCGAAATGCATCCGAGCATTGATTTCATCCTCGCCAGCGTCAAGATCGACTACCTCAAGGAGATCTACTATCCCGGTAGTGTCAATATCGGCACCCGAATTCTCAAACTCGGCACCAAATCGATGACGCTCGGCACCGGTATGTTTTTGGATGGCGAGGCTGTCGCCATCGCTGAAAGCGTCAACCTGTTCTTCGACATGCGGATCCGCAAGACGATCCCTATCCCAGACGACATTCGGGCTCAACTGGAGGCTGACCCGATGCAGGAGGTCTGCGCCCCGTGAACGACAGAAAAACGGATATTGTAGTCGTCGGCGCCGGCAACGCAGCCTTCTGCGCAGCGCTTTCAGCGCGGGAACAGGGAGCTGAAGTGATCGTACTCGAGCGCGCACCCTATAACGAGCGCGGTGGCAACAGCCGATTCACAGCCGGTATTCTGCGGTTTACTTACGATAGCGTAGAGGACCTCTTCGACATTGTTCCTGATCTCAGCGAGGACGAGTGCACCAATTCCGACTTTGGCTCCTACACCCGCGATCAGTTCTTCGATGATATGGCCCGCGTTACTCAATACCGCACCGACCCAAACCTGACAGAGGTACTGATCGACAAAAGCCATGAGACCCTGGCCTGGATGCACTTGAAGGGCGTGCGTTTCACGCCGGCCACCGGCCGTCAAGCGTACAAGGTTGATGGGAAATACGTATTTTGGGGTGGCCTAGTGCTTGAGGTCGTCGGAGGCGGGCCCGGACTGGTCGAATTCCTGACCCAATCGGCTGAACGCGAGGGGATCGAAATCCTCTATGGCGCCCGAGCTATAGAATTAGTTATGGACGGTAACCGAGTTTGCGGCGTCTCCGTTCGCCAGGATGGTAATATCTTCAATATCACCGCCAATGCGGTGATACTAGCGGCTGGCGGGTTCGAGGCTAATACCGAATGGCGGACTCGCTATTTGGGTCCGGGCTGGGACCTAGCCAAGGTTCGCGGTACGCGCTTCAATACCGGCGATGGCATCCGTATGGCTCTTGACGCCGGCGCCCGCCCACGCGGCAACTGGTCTGGCTGTCACGCCGTCGGTTGGGACCGCAATTCGCCCGAATTCGGTGACCTTGACGTGGGCGATATGTTCCAAAAGCACAGTTATCCGTTGGGAATTATGGTCAACGCCAGTGGCCGGCGTTTCGTCGACGAAGGTGCTGATATCCGTAACTACACCTATGCTAAGTACGGCCGCGTTATCCTTGAACAACAGGGACAATTTGCCTGGCAGGTATTCGATTCAAAGGTTATCGGAATGTTGCGTGACGAATATCGTATTCGACAAGTAACTAAGGTCACCGCCGACACCATCGAAGACTTGGCCGCAAAGCTAGAAGATGTCGATTCCGACGCCTTCATCAATGAGGTCACCGCCTTTAATCGAGCTGTCCGCACCGAAGTGCAGTTCAACCCAGCGATCAAGGACGGTCGTGGCACCAAGGGCTTGGTAGTGCCGAAATCCAATTGGGCCAATGCCATCGACACACCACCATTCGAAGCCTATGCCGTCACCTGCGGCATCACATTTACCTTCGGTGGGATTGCTATCGGGACCGACGCCGGCGTTGAGGACACCGAAGGCCAGTTGATCCCCGGCCTTTTTGCCGCTGGGGAACTGGTTGGTGGACTATTCTATTTCAATTATCCGGGTGGAACCGGACTAACCGCGGGCGCTGTTTTCGGCAGGATCGCTGGCTCCTCAGCCGCCAAGAGCTACTAATTCGACTTCCTGGCTGCGAAGCCGGACATCATTTATGGATATCCCAACACACTCCGTGCCTTAACGAAGGTAGATCCATGGCCGTTGTTGGCGGTCCTGGCGCTGAAAGTCGGCAATCTCCTCATCATGCTTCATCGTCAGGCCAATATCGTCGAGACCCTCGAGCAGAGCCACGCGCCGGAACGGCTCGACTTGAAAAGAAACGGACGCTCCCTTGGGCGGGACCACTTGGCAGGTCTCTAAATTTACAGTGAACTCAGCTCTTTCCGGCTCTGTCTCGGCAAGCACAGCAAATGCCTCGACTGTCACCAGCGGCAGTACGACAGGCAAGAGGCCGGATTGGAAGCAATTAGCGTAGAATATACTACCGAAGCTGGGTGCGATGATGCAGCGAATACCGAGTCCGGCAATCGCCCATACCGCCGTTTCCCGCGAACTACCGCAGCCGAAGTTGGGGCCAACAATCAGGATATGCGCACCGCGGAACGCCCTCTGATTAAGTGCGAAGTTCGGGTTCTCGCTTCCGTCCGCGTTGAAGCGCAACGGCTCGAACGCGAATTGATGCAACGTGTCTATTTCGGCGGTGACGTAGCGTGACATGGGAATGATCGTGTCGGTATCAATGTTGGCCTGCATCAGTGGTGCCGCAACTGACGTGATTCGAGTGAACTTCTGCATCGCTCAATTCAATAGCTTGCGGACGTCAGAAATTCGACCACTGATAGCGGCGGCAACCGCCATACCGGGGCTGACGAGGTGGGTCTTGCTATCCTTGCCTTGGCGGCCAACAAAGTTTCGGTTGGTGGTTGAGACACAGCGTTGTCCGGCTGCCACCGTTTCTCCGTTCGAACCGACGCAGAGCGAACAGCCAGGTTCGCGCCAGTCGAATCCGGCATCGCGGAAAATAGTATCCAGGCCCTCGGCAACGGCGGCGCGTTTTACGTCCTCAGAACCGGGCACAACCCAAGCGCGTACATTGTCAGCGACCCGGCGTCCTCGCGCCAGATTGGCCGCACGCCTAAGATCTGACAATCGACTGTTGGTGCACGAGCCAATAAACACGCGATCGATCGGGATTCCGTCGAGCGGGGTCCCCGGTACAAGGTCAGTATACTCAAGCGCCGCTGCCATCGCCCGGCGTTTGTCTGAATCGGCCTCAGCGGCCGGGTCAGGAACTAGGCCATCGATGGCGGTGACGTGTTCCGGACTGGTGCCCCAGGTCACTTGTGGCGCCACACCTGCTACAGCGATCATGACTTCGGCGTCAAATTGCGCATCCTCATCGCCCGGCAATGTCTGCCAATGTTCAACGGCAAGTTCCCATTCCTCATCTCGGGGTGCGAATTGGCGGCCGGCGATGTATTCAAAGGTGGTATTGTCGGGAGCTACCATACCGATTTTAGCACCCATCTCGATAGATAAGTTGCAGATCGTCATTCGCTCATCAATGCTCATTCCTTGTATCGCCTGGCCGGCGTATTCGATTGCATAACCGTCGCCGGCGGCAGCTCCGAGTCGGCCGATAACGCTAAGAATCAGGTCCTTCGGCTCAACGCCGCAATCGAGTATGCCGTCAAAATTGATACGCATACATTTTGGTTTGCGCTGGATGATGGTCTGTGTCGCCAGCACGTGGGTAACCTCGCTGGTGCCAATACCCCAGGCCAACGCCCCGAGGCCACCATGGGTGCAGGTATGGCTGTCACCGCATAGCACCGTGGTGCCGGGCAGCGTCAAGCCCAACTCGGGTCCGATTACATGGACGATACCGTGCCCAGGCTCACCAATGTCAAACATCTGAATGCCGTTCTCTTGACTGTACCGGCGTAGGGGCTTGACGCAGCGCTCGTATTGTGGGCCAACGTGATCGGCGCCAGGTTCGGTGGAAACCGTATGGTCGGGTGTCGCAAAGGTCAGTTCCGGATTACGTACCGAATGTCCAATTTCGGCCACCGTCTTCAGGGCGCGTGCGCCACTCAGGTCGTGTATCAGGCTTCGGTCAACGTGCAACAGCGCGAATTCAGAGCCAAGATCCGCAACCACATGCTGGTCCCAGATCTTATCTATCAGTGTTAGCGGGTCGCTCAACATGGCCTCCTAGACGACAGTAATACCAATTTTGCCGACGCCGTCGACGCCGCCCTGAAGCACATCACCGCGGCGCACCGGGCCGACACCAGCCGGTGTGCCAGTATAGATTAGGTCTCCGGCGGCGATCGTGAACAAGCCAGACAAGCACGAGATGATTTCCGGCACCGACCATATTAACTGATTGAGATTACCATCCTGGCGTACTTCGCCGTTGACCTCGAGCCAGATCCGACCCTTGTCCGGATGGCCAATCTCGACAGCTGAAACCACTTGCGAGCACGGCGCGGCATAATCAAACGCTTTACCGACCTCCCACGGCCGGCCCGCTTTTTTGGCCTCCCCTTGCAGGTCGCGCCGTGTCATATCGAGGCCGACCGCGTATCCGTAGACGAGGTCGAGCGCCTTCTCGACGGCGACGTCCTTCCCACCCAATTTCAGCGCAACTACTAATTCCATCTCGAAATGCACATTCTCGGACCGATCCGGAAAGGGAAACTCGCCGCCGTTTGCAACGATGGTATCCGGATTTTTTTGAAAGAAGAACGGCTCCTCGCGGTCCGGGTCATGGCCCATCTCGCGAGCGTGAGCGGCGTAGTTGCGACCGACGCAGTAGATGCGGTGGACGGGAAACAGGTCGTCACTGCCGGCAATCGACAGTGTCGGCAAGTCTGGTGCAGGAATCGCGTAGCTCATGGGGGGCTTCTCGCTGCTCCGGTTGCGGCTGTTTTTACCTACTTTTCCTATGTCGAACCAGTTTGGATTGACTTCGTGGGGAACGGCCTAAGGCTGCTGCCAGGGCGTAACCCGCGGCAGCCAGCGCGGCACGTTGGCCTTGTAGGTTCGGTAAGCGTCGCCAAAGCGCCGCTCCAGGCCTTTCTCCTCAACCAGCGGAAAGTAGACGCAGTTGGCGACAAAGAAGAACACCAACCAGGCAACCAGCGGCCACAACTCGGTCGCCATTGCTTCGGCGGACAACATCACCAGCACACTGGTAATCATGGGATTGCGGACATGGCGGTAGGGGCCGCGAACAACTAGCTTCCGCGGCGGGTTCCAAGGCGCTGGCGTGCCCTCCCCGACGATCATTAACAGGCGCACGGTCGAGATTGCCAGGCCAAACCCAGCAAAACCCAACAGAACGGCCAACCACATGCGCGGTTCGCGAACGCCAACGGAAACTGCGGTCAGTTCCGTGCCGTCTGCCGCCCATAGGATCAGTGCCGGCACGTAGACCAAGACCGTGCCCGGCAAGATTACGATGGCGCGGACCAAGCTCCAGTTCAACGGATCCTCCTCATCTCGCTGACGGCGGGACGTTCACTCCGCCGGCGAGCGTTCGAGACGGCGGCGCAGCCGTGTTGTACGCCGTTCCTCGAGGGTGCCAGCGACCAAGGTTAACAAAGGCGGCACGATGGTCAGGGTCAACACCGCAGACAGCGCTAGCCCGCCCAGAACCACGGATCCGAGACCGCGATAAAGTTCCGAGCCCGCCCCTGGAAACAGCACCAACGGCATCATGCCGAATACGCTTGTCGTCGTCGACATGAAGATAGGGCGTATCCGGTTGGAAGTCGCTTCCAAGATCGCGTCATCGACGGCCATGCCCTCATTACGGATATTATAAAGGGTCTGGTGCACCAATAGGATCGCGTTATTGACGACGATGCCGATCAGGATTACGAAACCGAGCAGGGTCAGCATGTCCAGGGGCTGGAATTCGAACTGGTTCATGGCGGCGAGACCTAGCACACCACCTGCCGTCGCAAGCGGAACCGAAAACATGATCACCAGCGGATAGAAAAAACTTTCGAACAACACCGCCATCACTAAATAGACGATGGCCAGTGCGATCATCAAATCGACGACCATGGCATTCCAGGTTTGTGCCAGTTTGTCTGCGGTTCCAGACAGCCGCAGTTGCACACCGGACGGCAGTCCTTCGTCGTTGAGCTTAGCAATCACTCCTTTATTGAGGGTTTCAAGGGCCACCTCCAACGGCACCCGTTCGGGAGGGCGGATTTCGAGCGTTACCGTGCGCTCACGTTCAAGGTGGCGGATTTGCGTTGGTCCCCACGTTACCTCGACGTCGGCAAGCGAACTGACTGGCAGAATGACGCCCGAGCGCGTCACCACCGGCAGGTTGCTGATATCCTGGGTCTCTCGGATCTCGTCGTCGGGCCCCTTTAGAATCAGGTCCATGCGATTGGAGCCGACCGTAATTTCGGCGAACCGCAGGCCGTCGTTGAAGGCGTCGAGCGTATCACCGAGTTCGCGCGCGGTGACCCCATTGTCGGCGAGTTTGACCCGGTTCGGGACCACCCGAACCTCGGGGGCTCCGAGTTCGAGGCCCGGTTTGGGGCGGATCTGCGTGCCCTCGGCCCGTGGCATCACCATATCGACAAGGCCGACGGCGCGCAGCGCGGTATCAAGCACAGCCTCTAGGTCCGGGCCCGAGATATTGAGCTCGACCACACGCGCGCCGCCGATGCCGCGACCGAACAACGAGCTTTGGTTGACGAAACCGAACGTACCCGGCTCACGGAAAGCTGCTTTCTTTAAGATCGGGACCAGTTCGGAGATACGGCTCGGCTCGACGGCGGCGGCGCCGATGAAGGTTCGGCCGCGCGACGCGATGAAGAAGAAGCGCTCGATTTTGGGCGGCCCGCCAGGCTCTGACTTGGGGCCCGAAACCTTAGCCAGCAATGGTTTCACTTCCGCCTCGAAATCGCCTGCTATGTCCCCAATTGTCTTCAGATTGTAGCCCGGTGGCGGCACGATAACGCCAAAGATCAGGTTGCGGTTACCGTCTGGCAGGTAATCGAGTTTCGGCAGAAACGCCACCGTCACCAGGACACCACTGCCGCAGATGATAGCGACGACCCCGGCCGCCAGGACGCGGCTTTTCGCAACCCGGTCGATGAAGATGAGGACGACGCGCACGAACCACTCGGCGAAGTCGTCGATCAGCGGCAAGCGCAGATGCACGGCGCGACGGGACACTGTATCTACCAACAATCGGTTCGATAGCGCCGGGATGACTGTGATCGCGACCAAAAGCGACAGTAAGACCGACGCCGACAGCGCGACTGCGATGTCGCGGAAGAGCTGCCCGACCTCGAGCTCCATGACTAGGATCGGAATGAACACCATGACTGTAGTCAACGCCGAAACCAGCACCGCCGTCCAGACTTGCGTGGTGCCCTGGTACGCTGCCTCAAAACGGCTCAGGCCCTTCTCGCGCAACCGGAAAATGTTCTCCATCACGACGATCGCAGCGTCGACGACCATGCCGACGGCGAAAGCGATGCCAGCGAGAGATATGACGTTGAGTGAGCGGCCGAGGAACGCCATGGCGACGAAAGCACCAACGACGGAAACCGGGATCGCCAGCGATACCACCAGCGTCGCCCGACCCGAACGCAGGAACAACATTAGTATTAACGCCGCCAAGCTGCCGCCGATGATAATATTCTGCTGCACGAGGTTGATTGATGAATCGATGTACACCGTCTCGTCATAGACTTGCTGCAGCTGGAGCTGTTTGGCCGGCAGATGATGTTCGTTGAGTTCCTTGATAGCGGCATGGATGCCTCTCATCGTCTCGATGACATTGGCGCCTGTCTCGCGGACAGCGTTGATGGCGATCGCCGGCTGGCCGTTGACGCGGATACGCGCCGTCGGATCTGAATAGTCGAAGGTGACAGTGCCGATATCGCCGACCGTAACCCGGGCAAGCCCGCCAGAAACGCCGTCACCCTGCGAGCGGATCACCACATTGGCCACGTCCTCCAGCGCCTTGAACTCACCCTCGGTGCGGACCACGTAGCGTCGCTTGCCTTCGTCAACGTCACCCGCCGAAACGGAGGAATTGGCGGCGCGGAGCGTATTTACCACATCGGAGACCGTGAGCCGGTAGCGCGCCATGACATCCGGATCGACGCGGACCACCATCTGCCGTTCAGAGCCGCCGTAGTAGCCGACCCGGGCGACGCCGTTCACGCGCTCGAGCCGGTCCTGGATCACGTCCTCGACAAAATCACCGAGCGTATGCATGGGCTGGGTGTTTTCGCCCGTCCGCACCAGAACGATCCAAGCAATTGCGTTGTCTTCGGAACTTGCTGTACGCATGGAAGGCTCGACCGCCTCGTCCGGATAATTGCTTACTCGGTTGAGGCGGTTCGCGGTTAACAAGAGGGCACGGCCCATGTCCTGGCCGATCCCGAACTCAAGCTTGATCCGGGAGCGTCCATCCTGGCTTTCGGAGGAGATTTTCTGCAGACCCTCGAGACCCTTGAGCACTTCCTCCTGCTTGTTGGTAATCTCGCGTTCGATCTCGGCCGGCGCAGCGCCGGGCCAGCTGGTCTGCAGGCTGATCACCGGCTTACGGACGTCAGGTGTTAGCTGGATCGGAATCTTCGCCAGCGCCACGGCGCCGAACAAGACTACCATCAACACTGCCGCAATCACGGCAACCGGCCGTTCAATAGCTATGCGGATCAGGTACATCGCCGCCTAGCCCTGTCCCCCGGCAGAAGCCGGTTTTGCAACTTGACCGTTGTAGAGGATTTGTTGGCCGGGCCGTAGCCGCTCGTTGCCACGGACGACGACAAGATCGCCAACCTTAAGCCCGCGGAGAACGACGAACCGGCTGCCGACGGCCTCACCAAGCGTGACTGGCCGGATTTCAGCCCGGTCAGCCTTAGCAACATAGACCAGTTTCCGGCCCTTGCGTTCGATGACGGCATCCTTATGCACCGTCAGCACGTTTCGGAATTCCCCGGCCGGCACGTGCACCGTCACGCTCTGATTGGCAGCAATCGATCTTTTCTCGCCGGAAAACTCGGTGACTAAGCGGACCCGTCGCGTCCGCGTGCGTGGGTTCTCGTCCGGAATGACGGCGCGGATGATTGCGGTGAGTTCACTGCCGCTATCCATTTCTGCGCGGAGCGCCCGACCCTGATCGAGCCCAGCGAGACGGTTCGCAGGCACGTCGGCCTCAATTTCCAGGTGCTGGTCGTCGATCAGAGACACCAATGGGTCGCCAATGCGAACGAACGATCCAACCTCGGTGTGACGTTGGGTAACGACACCCGAGTAAGGCGCCTTTACTGTGGCGTAGGAAAGCTTAATCTCGGTCAGCCTCAGGCTGGCCCGGGCGCGGGCCAGCCGGCCTTCAGCTTCTGCTGCTTGACTTTTACTGACGGCCACTTCCTGGCGCTTATCTTCGAGGCTAGCTTTTGAAAAGGCCGCAGACTGTTTAAGCTTCTCCAACCGGCGCAACTCTTGCTGGCGCCACTTTATCTGGGCGCGCCGGGTTTTGACTGCCGCATCGTATTGTTGGACCTCGGCTTTCAGCAGTTCCTGGTCCCATTGCAGCAGGTCTTTAACCAGAACCGCGATGATGTCGCCAGTCGCCACGCGATCGCCGACCTCGACCTTTAATTCGCCGACCGGACCGCCGATCCGCGCCGCTACAATACCGGCCTGCTGGGCGACGAAACGGCCGATAACCGGCACCGTCCGCTTGAGCGCCTCGGTGCGAACGGCGCTGACGCTGACCTGCATCGGTCGTCGACCACCTTTGGCTGGAGGTTCGTCAGCTGCCGCCGACCCCGCAGCTGTCACGCAAAGCAAAAATATTGCAGCGCAGGCAGCAAGTTTTGATGCCCTAGTTAACGCCATCGCTCCAGTGTCTTCCCGGGAAAAGTCCAGTTTCACGCCAAACTTGCAATCGGTTAAAAATATAATCTAGACTGGACCGTCTAGTCTAGATTAAAATTAAGCGGAAAGATGGAATGAAACTTCTCCATTATTAAGCACGTTTTCACTCGCAAAAGGTTCTGAAACATGGCGAAAGCGTTGGCAGAGCCGATGAAGATCCGCGAGACGTCGGTCAACAAGCGCGACAACATCGTCGAAGGCGCGGGTCGGGTGTTCCTGGCCTGTGGTTTCGTTGCCACGAGCATGGACACGATTGCTGCCGAATCCGGCGTTTCGAAACAGACCATCTACAGCCATTTCGGCAGCAAGGACGCCCTATTCGAGGCCATCGTCCGTCAGAAGTGCGATGAGATGATGGAGCCAGTTGCCCAATCGGAACTTCGCGGCGACGAACCACGGGAAGTCCTGAGGAGCATAGCTCGACGCTTTCTCTTACTTATCCTCGATCCAGCCAACACTAGGCTTTTTAAGGCAATTGTCGCCGAAAGTGAGCGCTTTCCGGATTTGGCCAAAACCTTTTACCGCTCCGGCCCGCGCGCCGTCTCGGATCAACTGGCTGCGTATCTGACCGAGCAGCACCGCGAAGGCGTGCTTTGGGTGCCCGACCCGAAGGCTTCCGGCGAATTATTCTTCGCCCTAATGCGTGCTGATCAATACATCCGCAGTATTTTGTCAATTACCCAGGAGCCGGGCACCGACAAAATTGAGCGCCATGTAGACCATGCCGTCGAGGTCTTTCTCGCTGCCCACGCGCTGGTCGAATAACGCTATAAATTGATACTTGTTAACGACCTGAGCAATCGCCCAAAATGGCCGCTGTCATGAGTATTTTTAGGGCCATCGCCCTGCTAGGTATCGTTTCAGCTCTGTTGGCCGCCCTTCCCGGCCCGGTTGTGGCCGACCTCAGGGGTCACGGCGGCATGGTTCGAGCAATCGATTTCTCCCCTGATGGGCGACGAGTGCTGACCGGTAGCTTCGATTTTACCGCCGTTCTCTGGGACTTTGAGGAGCAACGGGAGATCGGCCGCCTTGACGAGCACGCCGGGCCGGTGACCAGTGTCGCATTCCTGCCGGATGGCCGGCGTGCGTTGACAACCAGCGACGATATGACTGCGATCCTGTGGGACTTGACCTCACTCAAACCGCTTCACCACCTTAGAGCCCACAAGCACAAAGTGATGACCGTGGCAGTCGCGGCCGACGGCCGCATTGCGGCCACGGGAGGTTGGGACAAGACCATTTGCATCTGGAACCTAGCCACGGGCGGACTGATCCGCACCATTCGCCAGCCAACGCCGATCAATACGCTGACCTTCATCGGCGCCTCTCGGCTGCTAGCCGCCGGCGGCCACGACCCAGTGATCCGAATTGTTAACGCCGATACCGGCCGCTACAAAGGCAACCTCGAAGGTCACCGAATGGGTATCACACAACTTAACGCGTCGACCGATGGTAAGCGGTTGCTGTCGGCCAGCATTGATAAGACTATGCGGCTTTGGGACATGGAGACTTTCGGCGAGATCCAGACCTATGAGCGCCATGACAACCAACTGTTTACAGCCGTCTTCGCACCTGACGGAAAGACCGCGCTTTCCGCAGGTCGAGATGGATACCTGATCCAATGGAACCTGGATCAAGGTGAGCCGATACGCCAAATCAAGGCGCATGGCACTATCGTGTGGGCCGCCGACTTCTCACCCGACGGGCGCTTCGCCGTATCGGCGAGTTCTGACGAGACCGCTCGTGTCTGGCACCTGGAAACCGGCGATCAAATCGGCGCCGAGCCCGACGACCCGGACGAGCCCAAACCGTGGCTGACCAGCAATCACCCGGGTGCGCCGTTGTTCAAAAAATGTGCTCGCTGTCATTCGTTGAGCGCCAGCGGCACTAGGCGATCCGGACCACATCTATCGGGACTGTTTGGCCGGCCAGCCGGTTCGATTCCGGGCTATAACTACTCATCAGCGTTGACCAAGGTCGATTTCCTCTGGAATGCAAAAACCTTGTTCCAACTTTTCGACGAGGGACCCGACAAGTTCCTGCCCGGGACTAAAATGCCGGTACAACGCGTTCCCGACACGGAACAGCTGTCACAACTAATCGAATACCTGAAAGAGTTGACAGCAACGGACCAAAACTAACTGAGGGAGACCCCATGACTACGTTGCTCTACAGCCATGCCAGCTGCATCGAGCACAATCCCGGTGAGTTCCATCCGGAAAGCCCGGATCGATTACGCGCCGTCATGAGCGGCCTCGACAACGAAGAATTCGAACACCTAGAGCACCTAGAAGCACCGATCATCGACGTCGATTCTATCAAGCGCGTACACCAATCCGAATACGTCGAACGCATTCTCGATAACGTGCCGCAAGAAGGAGAAGTGCACGTACGATTGGATCCCGATACGGCAATGTCGTCAGCCTCCGGTGAAGCGGCGCGACGTGCCGCCGGCGCGATTGTCAACGCCGTTGATCAAATTGTCGACGGCAAGGCGAAAAATGCCTTCTGCGCTGTCCGGCCGCCTGGTCATCACGCCGAATCCAGCCGTGCGATGGGTTTTTGTTTGTTTAATTCCGCTGCCATCGGGGCCTTCTACGCGCGCGCAAAATATGGCATGGAGCGGGTCGCAGTGATCGATTTTGACGTTCACCACGGCAATGGAACCCAACACAGCTTTGAAATGGACCCTGGGCTCTTCTATGGCTCCAGCCACCAGTTTCCAGCTTATCCGGGTACTGGTTCGAGCGACGAAACTGGTGTCGACGGCAATGTGGTTAACGTGCCGCTGCCGCCCGGCGCGGGTTCAGCCGAATTCCGCGCCGCCTATAACGATTCTATTCTCCCCAAACTGCGCCGTTTCGATCCAGAGGTGCTGATCATCTCGGCCGGGTTTGATGCCCATGTCGACGATCCCTTGGCCCAGTTGCAGGTGCAGACGATAGATTACAGCTGGGTAACGGAGGAACTACTGAAAGCCGCTGACGAATGCTGCGACGGTCATGTTATTTCGTTGCTCGAAGGCGGCTACAACCTCAGCGCATTGACGGCCAGCAGCCAAGCACACGTCCGAGCATTAATGGCCGCTTGAGCGGCAACAGTCGATTGCTCTTAGCGGTGCCCGCCGCTAGACTCCCGCCTTTAATGCGCGAGGGTTTTCGATGGTCGAAACCAAGGTGCCCGACGACATCAAGAAGATGAGTTTCGAGGCAGCGCTTGCCGAAATCGAGGACATAGTCCGCGAACTGGAAAGTGGTCAAGGCGAGCTCAATGAAGCTATTAACGCTTATTCGCGCGGTGCCGCCCTGAAGCAGCACTGCGAGACCAAACTCAAGGAAGCGCAGGCCAAGATTGATAAGATCGTTCTCGGCCCAGACGGCGAGGTGAGTTCCGAACCCGCTGATTTGGATTGATTTATTGACGGACTTCATGCAATCGCTCTCCGCCAATGCCCAGGCGGTAGGCGAAGTTCTCAACGAATTGCTGATTAGCGGTGACGCTCCCGAACACCGGCTGATCGACGCAATGCGCTATACAACGCTCGGCGACGGTAAGCGCGTCCGTCCGTTCCTTGTCACCGCAAGCGCGGCTCTGTTCAATGTAGCCCAACGGTCGGGCCTCAGGGCTGCGGCGGCAATCGAAATGGTACACTGTTATTCGCTGGTTCACGACGATCTGCCGGCGATGGACGACGACGACCTGCGCCGTGGCCTGCCAACTTGTCATATCAAATTCGATGAAGCGACTGCGATCCTCGCAGGCGATGCGTTATTAACGAAGGCGTTCGAAGTGCTTGCGGCCCAGGATACTCATGCTGATCCACAGGTCCGTGCCGACTTGGTACTAGCATTGGCCCGCGCCGCCGGCGATGCCGGCATGGTCGGTGGGCAGATGCTGGATCTGGTAGCCGAGGGTATGGAGCTAGACGTGCCGGAGATCACCCGACTGCAGCGCATGAAGACCGGAGAGCTGATCGTCATCTCCTGCGAGGCCGGCGCTATCCTTGGAAAGGCGTCGGCTGACGAGCGCCATAACCTCCAACATTACGCCTATGATATTGGCCTAGCCTTCCAAATTGCTGACGACCTACTCGATGTTGAGGGGAAAGAAGAGCAAGTTGGAAAGAAAACTGGCAAAGACGCTGAGGCAGGCAAAGCGACTTTTGTCTCCTTTCTTGGCGTTGAGCGGGCCCGTGAACAAGCGACAATGTTGAGTGAACAAGCGATTGAGCACCTGGACGTGTTTGGGGATAAGGCAGAACCATTACGTAATCTCGCGCATTTTATTGTCAATCGCAGTTCATAACGGATACTTTACTGAAATCTTTGCAAAATTTTTTAGAAATCAGAGACACTGCCTATTAAATTCTGGCTGAAGGGAAGATTAAACTCGTGGTACCCGCAGTCAGATCACATTTACCCAAGTAACTTTCTATACAGGATCATCCGAACCCGACCGGATAATGCATAGGAATTTCCCCGCAAAAAACACCCAGCGAATTAGGCTCACAACATCCGTAATATTGGGTAGGGTTTGGGAAAATGCCGATAAAAGACAATTATAATTCGGCCAGCAGCCACACGGTAGTTACATGCAAGGGGGGTGGAAGCACCTGCTTGGAGTGCCGGCCTGTGCCGGAACCCAGTGCCGGAGAGATGTTGCTACGGCTCCGCGTTGTGGGTTTTTGTGGCACTGACCTTTTCAAACTGACGACGGGTACGGCGGCGGCAGGCACAGTACTTGGCCATGAGGTCGTCGGCGAGGTCATCAAGCTCGGCGATGGCGTCAGCAAGTTTCATGTAGGTGATCGGGTTGCGGTTCCGCATCATGTTCCCTGTGGCAAATGCGTGCTTTGCCAACGCGGTTACGAAACTATGTGCGAGACTTTCCAAGAAAACCTGATGGAACCAGGCGGGTTCGCTGACAATATTCTGATGCGGCCAAGGGCCACTGAACTTGCGGCTCGCGTCGTTCCGAAAGGCGTCAGCGACGACGCAGCCGTGTTCATGGAGCCGGCGGCCTGCGTACTACGCGGCATTCGTCGATCTGAGTTGACCAACAAGGACGCGGCTATCGTTCTTGGCGCTGGCAGTATGGGTTTACTCCACCTTCTAGTCCTGCGTGCAACACTTCCCAGAATCTCGGTGGTCGTGGTAGATCCGGTGAGGAAACGTCGTGACCAAGCTGCAAAACTGGGCGCTGCTAAAACGGCAGCCTCCGAAGCCGACGCGTTGGAAGCAGTCAGCACGCTCACCGACGGCTTTGGCGCCGATGTAGTGTTTGATACGGTGGGAGGCGCTAGTGTGTTGGGTTCTGCGCTAAGGCTCAGTCGTCAAGGCGGTTCCGTGGTGCTTTTTGCTCATGCAAAAGAGGGCGAACAGGCCCGTTTCGAACTTAACGAATTGTTCAAATATGAGCGGCGTATTCTCGGCACCTATTCAGGTGCACTCACGGAACAAGCGGAGGTCTTCAAACTGCTTAAGGACGGAACCCTGGACCCGACACCACTAATCACGCATAAAATGCCTTTGAACGACTTCGACAAAGGCGTCTCCTTGGTCAAAAACCACGAAGCCTTGAAGGTCCTGTTCACACCATCCCTTGCATTGTTCGAGGAGAGATGATGGACCTACAAACTACTATGTTGGGAGCGATTTTGACGGGACCAGAGCGGTTAGAAATCCGAGAGTTATCCGTCGAAAGGCCGGGTCCTGGCGAACTTCTTTTGGAGATTGAGGCCGCGACCACTTGTGGTACCGATGTCAAGGTCTTCCGGCGTGGCGGCCATCCAAGGATGCTCCAAGTGCCGACGCCGTTCGGCCATGAAGTGGCCGGTCGCGTTGCCGCCGTCGGTAAAGGCGTCACGAACTTTCG